>CAZGDJ010000199.1:0-6214 GCA_964524635.1 uncultured Rikenella sp.
AAGAAGCTGGCGGTAACTGGCAGGAGACATCTTCCGGATCTGGATCTGCATTCATTTTCAGCATTACGGCACACCCCGGTAAGAAGATTGAGAAGCCGGAACCTGCCAGCGCGCTGATAAAGGACCTTAATAAGGAAACTCAAAAGAAGAAGGAACTGAAGGATCTTAGTATACTTCTTGTTGAAGATAATCCCATAAACCAAAGAATAACACAGCTTATGCTGGGACCACTGGTTCGAAAGATAGAGATAGCCCGCAATGGCAAAGAAGCCCTTGATATGTTCGGGACTGCAAGGTATGACCTTATTCTTATGGATATACAGATGCCGGTAATGAACGGCCTTGTTTCTGCTGAAAAAATAAGAGCCCTGGAGATCAGCACTCAGATGCATACACCTATTATTGCTATCACTGCCAACGCAATGCTGGGTGATAAGGAACAATGTCTTGCAGTGGGGATGGATGATTATATCAGTAAACCTATTGAACCTGATGTTCTTATTGAAAAAATCAGCTCTCTTCTCTGACCTCATCAGGGTCTGAAACCCAGTATCATCATATCATCTACCTGCTCACAGCCGCTCATCCACGCGGAAATGGTCTCCTCAAGAATTCTTTTCTGGTCAGGCAAAGGATATTTGCTAATAGTAAGAAGGATATGCCTTAGCCTCCTGTACATAAATTTCTTGTTTTCAGGTCCGCCAAACTGATCAGCATAACCATCTGAAAAAAGATATACAATGTCACCTTTTTTCAGACTGTACTTAATTTTATGAAAAGATGCTTCTGCAAGCGTCTGACCAACGTTAATCTTATCACCCTTCAATTCTACAAGGTTCTCGTCACGGATTATATATACCGGGAGAAAAGCACCTGAGAATTCCATTTCCTGTCTTTCACGGTTTATTACACAAACGCTTATCTCAATTCCGTCTTTAATTAGAGCTTTGCCATCCTCCTCTTTATAAAATGCTGATTCCAGTTCCTGGTTCAGGATCCGCAGTATATGGTCACTCTCATCAATCTTCATCTCATTGATAATCTTTTGTAAAAGCTCCAGCCCTATCATTGACATTAAGGCTCCGGGAACACCATGGCCAGTGCAGTCAGCTGCTGCAATGAATAGTTTGCCTCCTCTCTGACTTACCCAGTAAAAGTCGCCACTTACTATGTGTTTGGGTCTATATAAGATAAAATGATCAGGAAGGATACGTTTAACATGGTGTTCAGCCGGCAACAGAGCTGACTGTATCCTCCTGGCATAGTTAAGACTATCAGTCAGATCCTTATTTTTTATTTGAAGTTCCTCACGTTGAACGTTCAGCTCATTGTTAGCTGCTGTCAGTTGCCTGATATTCCTTTTATTACGCAACACAACCCAGAACTGAAGAAAAGCAAGGTACAAGATGACCAAAACCAGGAACGAGCCAACAAGAAAATTAATAAGGCCGGCATTCTTTATCTGAAGAAGCGCTGTTACAGGAAAATCAGTTAATATGTCCGTGAGAACATAATTCATCCCTTCCAGGTCATTTTGCTTCTGATGCAGAAGCGTTTCCCTTGTGAACTAAAGATAACAATTTTAATGATGGAGATGATATAAACTCACCGATTTTATACTCATTCCACCGACTATCGACAAGGTCAATTGTTGTGGCATCAGAACATACTACGTTAGGCCACTTTCTGGGGAAAGAATGCAGAGAAAACGATTTGGAGGTTGCATCAATAAGCAAACCTCCGCCTTCAAGCCTGCTGATGTCACGTACTGGATCACTATTACCCGATGCCAGCCATACAATCATATCCAAATCATTCAGATCAGCACCGTTATCCGCAACAATAACAAGCACTCTTTGAGTCACCACTTTATCAGGTAATAAGGAGATGAGTTCTTTCCGGTTCAGGAACTGAGAAGATATGGCTACCGTAATTATTACCACAGGAATTGAAAAATCATAAATGATACGTATACCGGTTATAATATTGCCGATAATTTCATCAGGTAAATTCAACGTTTTTGCATGAGATGCACTTATATTCACCGATTCTTCTTCCATTTTGACAGTAGCGTCAACTCCCATTTTATTTCCAAAGCTAAAGGTATCGGAGGAGTGATCAAGCACATCCAGGGGTCCGTGTGTCAGAAGAATATCTCTGTCAAATCTGGCATTCTCAAGAACAGATCTTGTAACTTCCTTATAATCATGAAGATTTATTGCCCTGTCAAGGACTATTATATACTTGCTGAACATCATCTGACCGGCCCCAAAGAGCGAATTGAGAACCTTCATCCCCTGTCCCGGGTAGGTTTTATCAATACTGACCAGTACCAGGTTATGAGCCACACCTGTAACAGGCATATGCAGGTCTTTTATCTCCGAAGCGAGGGCCAGTTTCAGAGGTGCAAGAAAAATCTTTTCCGTAGCTTTACTTAACCAGGCATCTTCCATAGGAGGCACCCCTACAATGGTTGCCGGGTACACAGCATTTTTTCTGTGAGTGATGCAAGTCACATGAAAGACCGGATACATGTCTTCCAATGAATAAAAACCGGTATGGTCACCAAACGGACCCTCAACTGTCAGTTCTTCAGACGGATCTACATAACCCTCTATAACTATATCTGAATCTTCCGGAATCCAAAGGTCATTTGTAAGACACCTGACAAGATTTACTCTTTTTTTGCGAAGGAAGCCTGCCAGCAGGTATTCATCTGTATTTTCCGGAACCGGGGCGGTAGCCGCATAAGTATATACCGGATCACCACCCAGGGTCACTGTAACCGGCATTCTTTGGTTCTCTTCTTTCCATGCCTGATAATGTCGCGCACCAGTTTTGTGTCTGTGCCAGTGCATGCCTGTGCAATCGCGATCCATGATCTGCATCCGGTACATTCCCAGATTTGGTTTCCTGGTAACAGGGTGAACAGTATGTACCAGCGGAAGTGTGATGAACTTTCCCCCATCATGAGGCCAGCATTTTAGCACTGGCAGAACAGACAGGTCAGGTTTGTCAATCACTACCTCCTGACATTTTCCCCTGCCTGAGTTTTTTCGCGGAGTAATGTTCAGCAAGCTAATCATTCGGGGTACATTGCGCAGCTTATGCCATACCCCATTCTTTGCTCCCAGGGAATCCAGAAGCGATAGGATCTCATTACCGGCATTATCAATCGTACTGCGTCCCAGTGCAGCTGATATGCGAAAATCAGAGGCAAAAGCGTTTATCAGCAACGGAAAGCTGGTACCGGTGTTAACAAACAGAAGGGCCTTACCGCCTGCCTTTACCATTCGGTCAGCTATCTCACCAATCTCCAGCTCGGGATTGACTTCACATTTGATTCTTGTAAGGTCACCTTTTGATTCAAGGTAATTTATGAACTCTTGCAGGCCTCTGAATGCCATTTACATACAGGTTTATGCAAATATAGGGAAAAATGACAAGACTGGAAGGTCTTTGGTAGCGTGCAATTGTGCAATCATAAAACAATAAGATTGTTCTTCCCCCTTGGGGGAATTATAAGGGGGTGCATCCGGGGAAAGGGAAACAAGAGCTGGTTTTTGCAATCAAAAAAAGGGTCACATCGAAATGTGACCCTGCGGTAAAAATCATTACTAGTCAGAACAGGCTATTTGCAGCCATAAACAGACCTGTTCCCAAGTTCTTCTTCAATGCGGAGAAGCTGGTTATATTTAGCTATGCGGTCAGTACGGCTGCATGAGCCGGTCTTTATCTGACCAGAATTGGTAGCAACTGCAACATCAGCTATTGTTGAGTCCTCTGTCTCACCTGAACGATGTGAAGTAACAGTTGTGTATCCTGCCCTGTGAGCCATCTCAATGCAGTTAAGTGTTTCGGTAAGTGTGCCTATCTGGTTCAGCTTGATAAGGATCGAGTTGGCACAACCCATTTCAATGCCTTTTGCCAGGTACGAAACATTTGTCACAAAGAGGTCATCACCAACGATCTGTATTTTATCTCCTATTGTATCAGTAAGGAGCTTCCATCCATCCCAGTCATGTTCACTCATACCGTCCTCAATGGAGTCAATAGGATATTTCTCAACTATTGAGGCAAGGAATTTAACCTGCTCTGCCGAACTCAGTTTCTTTCCATTTTCACCTTCAAACTTTGAATAGTTGTAAGTTCCTTTCTCATAGAATTCGCTGGCAGCACAGTCAAGTGCGATAGTGACGTCTTTACCCGGTTCATATCCGGCTGCTTTAATTGCCTTTATGATACATTCAAGTGCATCTTCTGTTCCCTTAAGTGCAGGAGCGAAACCACCCTCATCTCCTACTGCAGTGCTAAGTCCGCGTTCCTTGAGAACCTTTTTCAGGGCATGAAACACCTCAGCACCCATACGCAGCCCTTCTGCAAATGACGGGGCACCCTTGGGCCTGATCATAAATTCCTGGAATGCTATCGGAGCATCTGAATGTGAGCCGCCGTTAATTATGTTCATCATAGGTACCGGCAGGATATGTGCGTTAGGACCACCCAGGTACCTGTAGAGAGGCAATCCGTGGAATGCAGCTGCTGCTTTAGCACAGGCCAGTGAAACGCCAAGGATAGCATTTGCCCCCAGGGTACTTTTTGTAGGTGTTCCATCCAACTCGATCATCTTCATATCAATGCCAATCTGATCAGTAACATCCATTCCCATTACCTCTTCAGAGATTACGCTGTTGACATTGTAAACAGCCTTAAGTACTCCCTTCCCAAGATATCTGGTTTTATCTTCATCTCTAAGCTCAAGTGCCTCATTCTCACCTGTTGATGCTCCGGACGGTACTGCTGCTCTTCCTACTGCCCCGCTGGCTGTAACTACTTCAACTTCTATAGTCGGATTTCCTCTTGAGTCCAGGATCTCCCTTGCATGTACATTAATTATCTGACTCATTGTTTCTTAGATTATATTTAACAGGGATACAATTTATAAAAAAAAAGGGATATGGTCACAGTGACTATATCCCTAAGTTATTTTTCAGTAAAGTCTATTATTCTTTTACTTCAGTATTATCATCAGGTGCTTCTTCAGCAGCTTTTTCTGTTTCTGCCGGGGCAGCAGCCTCAGTTGCTTTTTTCTTCGGACTGCGGCGGCGACGTGTAGCCTTAGCTTTAGCAGCTTCGCCTGAAAGCATATTTTCATTGAAGTCAACCAGCTCAATCAAACACATCTCTGCTGCATCACCAAGACGGTTTCCCAATTTAAGAATACGTGTGTATCCTCCGGGGCGGCTGGTGATCTTGGGGGCCACTTCCCTGAATAATTCAGAAACGGCTTCTTTATTCTCAAGATAACTGAAAACAATCCTGCGTGAGTGCGTTGAGTCTTCCTTTGACTTGGTGATAATAGGTTCAACAAAGGAACGTAGTGCCCTTGCCTTTGCGGTGGTGGTGGTGATACGTTTATGAAGGATGAGTGATGAAGCCATATTAGCCATCAATGCCTTCCTGTCAGCGCTTTTCCTTCCCAGGTGATTTATAACTCTTAAATGTCGCATTTCTATCTATCCTTACCTGTTATTATTCTTTATCCAGTTTATATTTAGCCACATCCATACCAAAAGAGAGATTCATAGTCTCAAGAAGCTCATCAAGCTCGGTAAGTGATTTCTTTCCGAAGTTGCGGAATTTGAGAAGATCATTCTTATTGAATTTCACAAGGTCACCAAGTGATTCAACCTCTGCAGCCTTGAGGCAGTTAAGTGCCCTTACAGAAAGGTCAAGATCAACAAGCTTGGTTTTAAGAAGCTGGCGCATGTGCAGTATCTCTTCATCAAATTCTTCATTAGCCATCTTGTCTTCATAGTCAATGGTGATCTTCTCTTCCGAGAAGAGCATGAAATGATAGATAAGAATTTTAGCAGCTTCTTTCAGTGCCTCTTTGGGGTGAATAGAACCGTCAGTGCTGATCTCAAGGATAAGCTTTTCATAGTCAGTTTTCTGTTCAACCCTGTAGTTTTCAATTGAATACTTTACGTTTCGGATCGGGGTGAAGATCGAGTCGATAGCGATCAGTCCGAATTCAGCCTCTGCAGGCTGGTTCTCCTCGGCTGTCACATATCCCCTGCCTTTGTTAATTGTCAATTCGACCTGAAGTTTGACATCAGGTTCCATGCGGCAGATAACGAGATCCGGATTCAGAACCTCAAAGCTGCTGAGTGAATTGTTAAGGTCACCTGCCTTGAACACGTCCTGCCCTGAA
>CAZGDJ010000200.1:0-6171 GCA_964524635.1 uncultured Rikenella sp.
CCTCATAGGAGAGATCCGCGATGGCATTAAAAAACTACCGCATTCAAAGGATATCAATCTTATTGTTTTGTCAGATCATGGCATGGGTGAGATTAATGCTTCAAGATTTAATTACATCTTTGATACTCTGCCTGAGGCAATGGTCGACAATATTTGCGGTGGCAGCCCCGTCTGGTCTATCGATCCGGCTGACGGCATGATTGACAGTGTATTGTATTATCTTAATATCCAGAAAGGGATGAAAGCTTACAGGAAAGAGGATCTTCCTGCCCATCTTCATTTCGGCACTAATCCACGCATACCTGAAATTGTCCTGATTACAGATCCGGGATGGGTAACAGCAACACGTCCCAAGGCTATAACCTATAGTAAGGGAGATCACGGGTTTGACTGGAAATGGGAAGAGATGCATGCAATCTTCTATGCTGAAGGTCCTGCCTTTAAAAAGGGACTTAAGGTTGACACCTTATATAATGTTGATATTTACGATATTATATCAAGAATATTGCATCTGACACCTGCTCCGAATGATGGCAATCCCGAGAGAATTTCACCTCTTTTCAGATGATGCAAAGGTTGCATATTCAATATTGCGCCTGATATTCTCGAAGCCTGTGCGTATGACAGGTGACGATCTGAACACCTTTCTGAAAGTCTCAGGTGTCATTGACTGCCAGTCTTTTTTTGTGAGATCAGTAACTGAATAATCAGGAATAAGTTCTTTGTCAGAAAAGTGAGTCGATTTTTTATTCCAGGGACATACTTCCTGACAACGGTCACATCCGAAAATAATGTTTTCTGTCCTGCCTGCCAGTTCAGATGGCCATTGTCCCTCATGCTCAATAGTCAGGTAAGCAATGCAGCGACGAGCATCAATGGTTCTGTTATCACATATGGCACCTGTTGGACAGGCATCAATGCATTTTCTGCATTCCCTGCAATGGTCAGCCGCATAAGGCATATTATAAACTAATTCTGCTGTTGTCACTATTTCGCCAAGGAACATAAAAGATCCAATGTCTTTATTTATTATTATGCTGTGTCGTCCGCGCCAGCCGAGTCCGGCCCTGACAGCCCACGTTTTTTCAGTGACAGGGGCGGAATCACAGAAAACTCTTCCGGTGACTCCGGGCATTTCCTTCTCAATGATCTTATTTACCCGCCTGAGCTTATCTTTCATCACCAGGTGATAATCCCTGACGCGCGCGTAACGTGCGACAAAATAGTTCTCCTCACCAGCGTAAGTTTCGTTGCTATAGTAGCTCAGGGCTGCCTCAATCACTGATCTCGCTCCGGTGACGAGGGCTGTAATATCACCACGTTTATCCCCATTTCTCTCCATGAAAGTCATACTGCCGTTATGGCCGGCGGCGATCCATTCAGAGATATGCTCCGCCTCTTCGGGATAGGCTCTGGCATCAGCAACGCCGAAAAGTTCAAATCCCTCATGACGAAGAGCTTCATGCACCTTCCGTGTAAGATTTGCTTTTGCTGATGTATCCATTATGATGAGGTTTATAAAAACCCGAGCTGAAGCTTTGCCTCATCAGAAAGCATGCTTCTGTCCCATGGCGGGCTGAAAGTGAGTTTCAGGTCACAGTCTTTAACCCCTTTGGTTCCAGCCACCTTGTACTTAACCTCCTCTACCAGTTCTTCCGCCATGGGGCAGCCGGGTGCTGTGAGGGTCATCGTGATGTGCGCAACCTGCTCTTCATCAAGCCTTACCTCGTAGATGAGTCCAAGATCATAGATGTTCACCGGAATCTCAGGGTCGAAGATGCTCTTAAGAACCGTGACAATACGCGCTTCAGTTTCCTGTATTTCTTCAATATTCATTTTTGACCCTGTTTAGCTTTGAACGCGATGGCGTATAATTTCATTTGCTTAACCATTGACAGAAGACCATTCGAACGGGTGGGAGAGAGGTTCTGTTTCAATCCTATTTTGTCAATGAAATAGAGGTCTGAATTTATGATCTCATCCGGCGTACGATCTGTCAGTACTTTAATAAGAAGAGCAACGATACCGCGGGTGATTATTGCATCACTGTCAGCTGAAAAGCTGATTTTATTATCGTTGAAGACAGGATAAAGCCAAACCTTGCTCTGGCAACCTTCAATCAGATAGTCTTTGGTCTTAAGTTTAGGGTCCATCGGAGCCAGAGTCCGCCCTGTTTCAATAAGGAAATTATATTTGTCCAGCCAGTCATCAAAAAGTCCGAATTCCTCTATGACATGATCCTGTATTTCATTAATAGTCATAAAATATATTATTAAGCAAACATTTCCATCACTTTCCTTACTCCTTCACCCAGCGCAGAAAGCTCATCATCAGTATTATAAAAGGCGATAGAGGCTCTGATAGTTCCTGATATTCCAAAATGATCCATTACAGGCTGCGCGCAATGAGTGCCTGTTCTGACAGCAATACCCATTTTATCAAGAATCATACCGGCATCATACTGGTGAATATCTGCCGGCAGGAATGACACGACGGAAACCTTACGCGGTGCTGTCCCATATATTTTTATTCCCTTGACTGACGAAAGCTCAAGCGCTGCCTTTTCAAGAAGATGCTGCTCGCGTTCAGCTACAGCTTCGCGTCCGAGGGCTGTAACGTAATCAAGAGCAGTGGCAAGTCCGATAGCTCCGACAAAGTTGGTGGTGCCGGCTTCAAATTTGAAAGGCAGGTCATTATAGATAGTCTTTTCAAAAGTAACATTGGCAACCATATCACCTCCACCCTGGTATGGTGGCATCTCTTCAAGCAGTTTTTCCTTTCCATAAAGGACTCCAATGCCGGTGGGTCCGTAGATTTTGTGTCCCGAGAAAGCAAAAAAGTCACAATCGAGATCTTTGACATCTACAGTACCATGCTGAACACTCTGGGCTCCGTCAATTAGAACAGGTATGTTATGGCGGTGAGCCACTACAACAATCTCTTTAACAGGATTTATAGTTCCCAGCACGTTTGATGCATGAGTTACAGCTACAATACGTGTACGGTCAGAGAACATTCTTTTATATTCATCAAGGTCAAGCAAACCTTCATCGGTGAAAGGAATGACTTTCAGCTTTGCCTTTTTGCGTTCACAGACCATCTGCCATGGTACAATATTGGCGTGATGCTCCATCTCACTGATAATGATTTCATCTCCTTCTTTCACAAATCTTTCACCAAATGAGAAAGCAACAGCGTTAGTTGAGGCTGTTGTACCAGATGTAAAAATGATCTCCTCCCTCTTTTGTGCATTGATGAATTTACGCACTGTCTCGCGGGCAGATTCGTAACGGTCAGACACGAGGTCTGAGAGATAATGTACTCCCCGGTGTACATTGGCATTGGCAGTACGGTAGAGCTCATCTGTGACCTTTATTACCGAAAGGGGTTTCTGGGTTGTAGCCCCGTTATCAAGATAAATTAATGGTTTCCCGTAAGCTTTCTGTGACAGAATTGGAAACTCTGCCCTTATATCTTCTATGGATCTGGTCAGCTTCATATTCTCAATTACAGTGTATAGCGCATGAAGCGCACCGTGAGAGTTCACCTCTCAACCTCTGCAGAACCAGGTTGTCTATACGGTCCCTCAGGGCAGGTATGTTTATATTTTGTATCACCTCATGGGCAAAACCAAACATGAGCATCAGGCGAGCTTCACGCGCATCAATACCTCGCGAGCGAAGATAAAACAGAGCGTTTTCGTCGAGCTGGCCAATTGTTGCGCCGTGGCTGCACTTCACATCATCAGCAAAGATCTCCAGCTGAGGCTTGGTATCCATCTTAGCCTCTTCAGACAGGAGGATATTATTGTTGCTCTGGAATGCATTTGTTCCCTGGGCATCAGGATGAACCATAATACGTCCGTTGAAGGCTCCCGTCGAGTTATCATCAAGAACACCCTTGAACAATTGTGTGCTGTTGCAGTTTGGAGCCACATGGTCAACCTTGACAAAATTGGCAATATGCTGGTGCTTGTCAGCCAGGAAGAGCCCGAAAGAATGTGTTTCGGCATTTTCTCCGGCCAGCTTATGCCATGTGGCGTTACGTACAAGCCCTCCATGAAGGGTGACATTGTTTGATGAAGCATAGCTGTCACTCTCCTGGTGAATAAAGGTATGGGTTATCTTGCCGGCATTATTGTGCTGGTTCTGCACCCTGATTATATCGAATCTGGAGTTATGACCAACATATATTTCAGTGATTGTATTTGTGAGGAAGTGCTGCGGTGAAAGAGCATGATCACATACAAGCAGTGAGAGTTGCGCACCATCTTCCACAACTATCAGATTGCGGTCCTGCACAAAAACATCTTTATCAGAGTGCAACAGGTTTACTATCTGAATAGGTTTTGTATCAGTTATTTTTCTGGGGGCGTATATAAAAAGGCCATCAGCAGCAAGAGCAGTATTCAGTGGTACAAGCCCGTCATTCTCATTTTCGACGTACTTATTATAATGTTTTTCGACAAGGGCAGGGAACTGTTTCACTGCAGCTTTCATGCTTCCTACCCAGATACCACCCGGCAGCATCATTAAGCTCTCACTGCCACCCGGATAAAAACCATTAAGAAGGATGAGGTTCCAGACGTCAAGATCCTCTACCTCGCAATGAAAGCGCTCTGCCTCCTTAAAATCATGCGGTGTGGGAAGATAGTAGTCCTGATACTCATAACCGAGGAATTCTTCAAGATTTGTATACTTGTACGCCTCGTTTTTTTTGTCAGGTATACCAAGCTTCACAAACTCAGAAAAAGCTTTCTCCCGGTGCCTGTTAAACAGATTCGGAGAATCTTCCCGGAATCTGTTGGTTGTGGCGTTATAGAAAGCAGACAACCTGTTTATTACTTCCGGTCTGTAGTCCATTGTTCTTCCTTTATTTCAGCCTCTTTCTTAATCCAGTCATAACCTCTCTCTTCAAGCTCAAGAGCTAGTTCAGGTCCTGCCGTTTTGACAATACGACCATCATAAAGCACATGCACTATATCAGGAGTAATGTAGTCAAGCAGTCTCTGATAGTGCGTTATGACTATCACTGAAGTGTCTGGTTTTCTTATTTTGTTCACTCCGTTGGCTACGATGCGCAGGGCGTCAATGTCAAGGCCTGAGTCTGTCTCATCAAGTATGGCGAGACGCGGTTCCAGCATTGCCATCTGGAAGATCTCGTTCTTCTTTTTCTCACCACCCGAGAACCCCTCATTCACGCTGCGATTAGTAAGTGCTGAGTCTATCTCCACAAGCTCTTTCTTTTCACGCATAAGACGAAGAAAGTCTGATGCACTGAGAGGGTCCATTCCACGGTGCTTCCGCTGCTCATTAACTGCTGTCTTCATAAAGTTGACCATGCTGACTCCCGGTATCTCAATAGGATACTGAAAAGAGAGGAAGATACCCTCCCGGGCTCTCTCTTCAGGTGACATTTCAAGCAGGTTTTTACCTTCAAAAAATACGGTTCCATGCGTCACCTTTGCTATCTCACGGCCTGTCAGAACGGAAGCCAGAGTGCTTTTGCCACTACCGTTGGGACCCATTATAGCATGAATCTCGCCGGGCTTTACCTCAAGGCTCAACCCTTTGAGGATTTCCTTATTATCTATTGATGCTTTTAAATCTGTTATCTGTAACAAAAAATCACTTTTCATATCTGATCTGATAAAATTTGTTTATCCCACACTGCCCTCCAGGCTGATCTGAAGCAACTTCTGAGCTTCAACAGCAAACTCCATCGGGAGCTTGTTTATTACCTCACGGGCGTAACCGTTAACAATGAGTCCTACTGCATCTTCAGTGGAGATGCCCCTCTGGTTGCAGTAAAATATCTGATCCTCACCGATGCGTGAAGTAGTAGCTTCGTGTTCAACAATGGCTGAAGGGTTGTCAACCTCGATATACGGAAAAGTGTGTGCCCCACACTTATCCCCCAGAAGAAGAGAGTCACATTGAGAGAAGTTGCGTGCCCCCTCAGCCTTCCTGAGTACCTTTACCAGGCCCCGGTAGCTGTTCTGACCGACACCCGCCGAGATGCCCTTTGAAACAATGGTGCTCTTTGTGTTTTTTCCTATATGGATCATTTTAGTGCCTGTGTCAGCCTGCTGATGATGATTTGTGACGGCGACTGAATAGAACTCACCCACGGAGTTATCACCACGGAGAATGCATGAAGGATATTTCCATG
>CAZGDJ010000201.1:0-6078 GCA_964524635.1 uncultured Rikenella sp.
TTCTTTATCGCCAAGTTGCCCAATCAGTTCTCCTCTCTCATTCCAAACAGATGATTTTCCTGCACATTCATATCCCCCTGATTTTCCAACATAATTTGCCATAAATGTTACCATATTTTTGTTCTTTGCTATGTGTGATAGTTTTTTTAGTTCATCATCAATTCCTCTTATCGAACTTAATACACTTGCAATATAAATTGAGGCATTCTTTTGGCTCGCATACTCACAATGTGCCTTAACAGATGTTTCATAGCAAATTGCAGGGGAAATAACCTCCGTTTCTAAATTAAGAACCATTGGATTTTTACCTGCTGTGAAAATCGATCTTTCTGGTGGATATAGATACTGTTTTGAATATGTTATTCGTTCCTTATGAGGTTGAAAAATTATCATACTAATAAATACATTCCTGTCTTTTCTTGTTGGCAATCCAATTCCAATTGTGATTTTGTTTTTATCGCTTAGGTTTTGTATCACATCCAATCTTGGATCTTCCTGATTGGTAGCGAGACTCTCTGCTAAATCCGGCTCATAACCAGTTAATGACAACTCAGGAAAAACCACCATATCCGCATTATTCTGAATAGCTTGCTTTATCCATATCAAATGATTTTCAATATTTTTCTCAACATTTCCTTTTATTGGTTCAATTTGTGCTATTGCAACTTTCATCTTGGTAAATAAAAATCTTAATTGTATTTAATACGTTTCTTAATGAATTCCCGGTTTCGGTTTAGCTCTGTTAACGGCAAATATAACTTGTTTTGGTGTTATCTTAATAAGTCAACGGAACTGTCTCCTTTATGGCGAATTGTCACTAACGGCCCGAAGTGTCTTTGGCAAAAATTGTGACAAGTTTATTACCCCAACCGTCTGTGTTATAGTGTGTTGTTTATTTTTTTGTCCGGACTAGAATCCATTTTATCCAGTCAGAAATGAGTGTGTCTATATTTTTGTCGAAAACGGTCTCGAAAGCTTTATTTAAGTCCTGGTACTTATAGAATTCCATTGTCTTTTCGATCCCAAATGTGTCAACAAGATAATTTACAAAAAGACCTGAAATCTGATAAGACAAAAGCAGACCATCTTTATATGGACCCCTGAAGAAATCAGTCTTTCCGGTAATCAAGGGTTTAAAATCATAGTCTAGGTAGTCAAGCAATAGTTTGCTATAGGTATTTTTTTGATCAGGGTGAAGGTATAATCCAAAAAAGCCGGGTATCCCTTCATTAAAGAATTGGTCTCTGTATTTAATGCTGTTAAGAAATATAAATGAACTCCCTCATGCATGAGCAGGCCAGGATCCAAACCTACTGTATGGATTAATCCATCAACTACAAAACCACTCATTTTACCTGGCTTCGGAGAGCCACTTATTATATTTATTTCAGTAAAATCAGAATGAATAGAATAGTCCATTTTTTAAGCTGGCATGCTGATCTTAAATACTTTACAGAATTCCTTAAAGGTGACATTTAATGAATCCAGTTTTGTTTTGTAATTATTTGGATCATCAAATCTGCAGGAGAAATGAGCTTTGACAAAATCATTTTCGATTATTCTGTTATAGTTTTCCTTTCTGATTAATTCAATATCTACTATACTATCCGGATCAAACTTACCGTCATTAAGATTACCAAAATAACTTATGATATTATCTTGAAGAATGTAATAATCATAATAACCCAGCCATCGTGAATGTAAGTTGTTAATTGCTTCATGGGAGTTACCTAATATTGCAAGGCAATTAGCTGATTTATTAATAATTACAATTGCATCAGATCTTTCATCAAGTTTGATCTTTCCCAACGACCATCCATTGTCCATGAATGACGAGGCAATTTATAGTCTCTCAGGTTAGCAGAATCTTCAAATAATCCCAGGAGTACATAACTTTCCTTTTTATTAATCTTATTTGAACCTGAGGAGTACATGTATTCAATTTTTGTTTTATCATTCAGAAACCATCTAGTGATCCTGGTAGTAATTTTTTTATATTTTATCGTATCCAGTCCTTCGGAGAAGACAATTTTACATTTTTGAGACTGTTCAAAAATCCTGTTTAGTGGAGAAAAGGAATTGTCGGATGGTAGCTTTGGATATTTGGATAAATCAATCTTACAATCTTGAGAGTTAAGAAGTAGATTTAATCCAGAAAGAATGATAATCAGCAGAATTTTGTTTCTCATATTAATTCATTGACCGTGTTATGCGGAGCTTTTATTTATTTTGTGTTGATTAATTCTATCGAGCAGAATTAGAAATACAGAATAGTATCCCAGTAATGCTAAGGGATAATCTGGTACGTATCCTATCGCTATCTGAGCTGTACCAATCATTACTGAAAAAAGAGTCAATGAATAAAACACTCCTTTATTGACATCAGGATATTTTAATGTCAAAAGACTAAGTATTACCATAGTTGTTGGACATGGCATTAAACCGAACGATGAGAATAATAAATCTTTAAATGAGAAAGTAAAACCGAAGCTCCAAATGTAAGAAGGATACCAGAATCCAAACAGGATAACTGGTAAAACCACAAACCTGTAACCGGGAATATTATTAAAATCCAAGTTGTTCTTTTGTGATTTTAATTCATTAATCCATTTAAGTAATATAAAAAATAAAAGAAATGGTACTGGCCCCCAGAAAAAAAGAAAAGAGAAGCCCATCTTTTGGAAGAGAAGAATGCTTATATATAATCCAACAAATATGAATAACCATAAATAGTTGATTATGAAGTATATTGTAAAGAGTCTTGCTTTTTTATTCCCTTGTATTATCACAAGTATTATTATTATCAATGCGATTATATGGAATATAGGAGCGATGAATCTCCCTATACCATGAATATAATCCATGGTGACTTCGCCAAATGATCTCCCGAATAGTCCAGGTGAAAAATTATTCATATCAATTCCTTGGTGATTTACAGTTTTAATAATTGAGATAAGGAATTATATCGTTTACACATAATTGTTTATCAGACATGAAGTTACGCATAACTATGCAATATATCTACCTTTAGTCCTGTGTAATTTACTCTTTGTAAACAAAGAAAATGATTCTCAGACACTTATCTCAGAGACAGAAATTTAAACTAATAATTGGCACAGAATATTATAACAACTTGAAAACCAGGGAATAATTACACCCCTGCCAGTAACTTAGTCTGCATCATCTTCTTCCGGTCCAGTTTACGGCCGTCAACTATGAACGTGCCGTCGCCAACAGCATGCACGACCCGCTTTTCCCTGCGTGTGCTATCATAATACGCCGCAACACCTTCAAGGATGATGATATTATGTTTTTCAACGATGTCGGCAACCCTGCACTCAATGTTCGCCAGGCACTCTTTTATCAGTGGCGCCCTGACATGCTTCGCCTTAACCGGTGTAAGCCTGAACTTCTCAAACTTGTCGGTATCAGAGCCGGAACATGTACCCACCCAGATGACTTTATCAAGAATATCAACAGTTGGGATTGAGATGATACACTCTCTTGTTTTCTCAAGAGCGGCAAAGGAGTGGTTCCACGACCCTGTGGTAATGGCAAATACCGGAGCAAAGTCCACCACCATTGTCCACGAGATGGTCATGATGTTGTTTTTCTTCCCGTCATTGGTTGTGATGAGAACAACCGGTCCTGATTCCATCAGTGTGAATGCCCTGCTGAGCTGCATTTCTTTCATATACTAATGCCCTTTCATTTTTTGATTTCAGGAGATCAGATTTGAATGCCAAAGGATAAGATGAAAAGATGCCAGTGCCCGGCATTGAGTACCAGATTTCTCATATCTTAATTTTTTAAGCGTGTTTGTGCATTGCAGCCAACGACCCGGCAGTTATTATTAGTGGGAGTTACCCGACGCAGCATCCGGGCGCAGGTTTTGGCAGGATTTGTAATGGGAGAAGGGTTCTGCAAAAATTGTGACAAGTCCATTAATTATACTGTCGGTGTTATGGTTATTTGCTGTTTGCTTTCTTACCTGGCACTTATTAATGTCTGGGTGTATCCACTCATTTTATAAAGGTCAATCGGGTCAAGGCTAAGAGTTTCGAAAGCAGAATAATGCGGGTTATTATTTAAGAAAGACTGAACTATGTGTGATCCAATTTCATATCCGCTGCAGACTGGAATCTTATCGGTGCCATAGAAAACCTCATTAATCCTTTCCACTCCGGGTAGAAAAATATCAGGTTCGATTAAGGTCCATACAACTTTCTCTTGTTCAGTTGTCAGAGCATTTGTCCAGGGTAATGACAATCCACTAAAGATACTTTCAGCAAAATTGTCGGCTCGGCCTTCAAGAATAAGAAAATCAATTAGTTTGAGATCGGATGTTTTCCAATGAAGGGATATCCATGTACTATGATGATATTCATGTGCGAGACCATATCTAAGATAGTTTTTCCAATTTTCCATCGTCGGATCGATTGTCATAATAATTTTGCCGCTTCCAATTGTTACACAGTTTAAAGGAGATCCTAGTTTTTCCATTAATGTATGTGCATTTCTGTTGGCGGGTATTATTATAATTTTCGTATCAGGCCCTGGCAATGAATCTGTTATTTCAGTCAGAGCATCTTTAATAATTTCTGCCAATCCACCTGATTTTAATATTTCCAATTGATTGTCCAGGTACTCATTTTGTTCAAATGGGATTTTAATAGAGTTAAAAATAAATCCGACTTCTGCACCATTCAGAAATTCCTTTTTAATGGGTCTGTATATTAGTCGGTTTGATGCCTTAATAAAATCAATATTTGATTTTTTTGTTTCATTAATGAAGTTATCGAACAGGTTAAATGCAGTTAAGATTTCAAAATTTTGATTGTTGATTTTGAAAGTTGTTCGTTCAAAATCTGGAAGATCTTTCCTGCAACTTAATGCCAATAGTACAAGAAAACTAATTGCCAGGATGACGAATAGTTTGATATGATTAATCATTAGTTGATGTTTTTAAAGATGATGTGCGGTTGTTATATTAGTCTTATAGAGTAAATCAATTCAATCAAACTCATTTACTGAAAAGGCAGAGGTTTCTTCTACAACAGGGAAAACAATCGCTCCGATCTTGGCGCCCTGCATTTGATACAATCAGCGTCATACCAGCTCATGGGATTTCCGCATTGCGGACAACGCCAGCGCTCTTCTTCGTATTTGACCCATTCCTCAACACCCATCTCGCGAATCTTTTTAAGATTTGGCAGGTATTCCTGACGATGCAGAAAACCACCCATACTTATTAAACCCGTAATGCGATTGCATGGCAACTCTCCACAATCAGTACACCGGGCATCTTTCTGTTTTTCCAATGCATGAAGCCTTATACTGCAACTCTGGCAATGGCCTGCAAGCTGGCCGCCGCTATGACAGCCGTCACATAGAAGGCCTTTCATCCAACCCGAAGGCGGAATGCCCTTATGTGCTTCTGTTGGTTCAGGAGAAATTCTTTTCTGCCTGATCTGCTCATCTTTAGTGTGTTTAGCGAGATAAGCCGGGCAAGCTCCGCAGAATGTTCCGCATGCTGCTGCCAGAGATGCATTGTCATCCTGCTCTGAATTCTCTTCAGAGAATCCAAATGAAAAACATGCACCGCAAACAGCTGCACCTGTTACCCCGTTTATAAAATTTCTTCTGGTTATTTTTTCTTTTTTAAATAAACCCATATTCTCTCTCCTTTGATAAAGGATTATTATTCTTCTCTTTTCAAATATTTTTACTAATTAAATCTCCACCAGTCAAAATAAAATAAGTCTTTTTCTCCTCTGAAGACAAAATACACATCATGAACTCCTTTGATTTTTTTGTTTGCCGGTGCTGTAACCGTATTCCATATACCCTCTTCGCGTGCAGAATTTACCTCAATCACTGCAATCACCTCCCCATCAATTTTATCAGCCCTTATTTCAATCTTGCCTCCATAAATTGGAGAAACACTCACTTCAACCGATTTAGCGCCATCAACAAAATCAATGCCTCGGACTTTTATGTAATCGCCATGATTTATGGCTGACACAAATAACCGGTCAGCGATTCTTTTACCCCTGGCCCAATCGAAATCGCCTTCCC
>CAZGDJ010000202.1:0-2369 GCA_964524635.1 uncultured Rikenella sp.
TCAATAGAGATGGCAACAGCAGTAGCACTAAATGACTTGCTGAATGCCAGACTGCCAATGATTGAGCTGGTGAAAATGGCGCAAAAAGCAGAAAATGAGTTTGTCGGTATGAACTGCGGAATTATGGATCAGTTTGCAGCAGGATTTGGCAAAAAGAACCATGCTATAAATCTTAAATGTGATACACTTGAATACAAGTATGCACCCCTGAACCTGGGGAAAAGCAGGATCATAATAACAAATACTAACAAACGCAGAGGCCTGACTGACTCAAAGTATAACGAAAGAAGAGCTGAATGTGAAAAAGCTGTTGCTTATATAACTCCTCATCACCACATCTCGACGCTCAGTGATCTCTCAGTTAATGATCTCCCCCTGCTCGATAAACTTATACCTGAAGAAATAGTAAGGAGAAGAGCCAGGCATGTCATCACTGAAAATGCCAGGACACTTGAGGCAATAAATGCCCTGCAGAAAAACGACATCAAAAGGCTTGGTAAACTGATGAATGAGTCACACGACTCGCTGTGCAATGATTATGAGGTTACGGGCACTGAGCTTGACACCCTTGTTTATGAAGGGAGAAAACTGGCCGGAGTCATTGGCACAAGGATGACCGGAGCAGGGTTTGGAGGCTGCACAGTTTCCATTGTAGAAGAAGAACATGTTGAGTCATTCATCAGGAAGCTTTCAGAGGTATATTTCGCAAAGACCGGACTTAAAGCTGACTTTTACATGCCAATGATAGGTGATGGAGCCGGGAGGATAAGGCAATAGGCAGAAGGCAGAAGTGGAGGAAATCAGTGATTTTTTTATGCCAAACCCCAATTCGTAGTTCGTAATTTTTTCAAAGGTCTTTAACGCACCTGAACCCTACTGTTGCACTTCGGTCAAAGCCCTGCGAAACAAGCAGTTGCATTTGAGTCATATTAAGTTTCTGAGGGCCACCCTGTACATACCACCAGCTTGATTCAGGTTTGTAGTAACTACCACCCCTTATAATATTATAGTAATACGTTCCATTGCAGTAAACGTCATCGGTCATCTGCCAGACATTTCCAACAAGGTCAGCGACATCAAAGGGGCTTTCACCCTTCGGGAAAGCATCCACCGGTGTAGGTCTTCCAAAGCCGTTATTGCATTTTGTGGCATGAAACTCATTTCCCCAGGGCCATAATCTGCCATCAGTTCCCTGCGCTGCAAGCTGCCATTCACCTTCAGTGGGAAGCCGCTTACCAGCCCATAAAGCATAGGCTCTGGCATCTTCAAGGCTTACATATACCACAGGGTATCGCTCCTGCCCTGTTACCGGCAACCCGTTTTCCCAATGCTGCAAATAACCGCTGGTATCTGAGGGGACATATTTGCTTTCTCTAATAAACTTAAGGTACTCCTCATTGGTAACCGGATATTTATCTATCAGAAAGCTGTCAGCTTTGAATTCAATTTCTTCCCCCACTGTCTTATATTTTATAAAATCGTCATTTGATGAGAGTTTGTATCTGATTGTTGAGGCAGGAACAAGTACCATTCCTCCGATAATTTCTTTTGCTGGTTTCGTTTTAACAACATCACTTACAAGCCAGGGTTTACCATCTCTTCTGACAATACATTCATCAAGTAAAATTCCTTTCAGAGTCAGCTGAAGAACAATTCTCCCTTCAGCGCTTCTAAGTATTTCATCCAAAACCAGTGATGTATCAACAGGAGTAGTCAGCGTTAGAGGTTTAGTATCATAGCCCGGAATACCTGACCAGATGCTCAACACTCCTTTAGTCTGAACAGAAATGTTGAGATTATTTCCAGCAATCTGTGCCCTGATAAGAGAAGGGAACTGAGCAATGCAATCTACCGAGCTTTCTCCGCGGGTGCCGCTTAATTTAGTATCCCATCCTTCTGCCTTTGCCCTGACAAAACTGTGCCCGTTTTTTGTCACGGGTGTCAGCTCTGCATGATGCCATAAAGAGACAAAATGCTTATTCTCAGCACTCTCGACTTCAAAGAGCAGTGTGTCAAGTCCATCAGGATTCATGTTGAGAATTGTGTATATTGATTTATCACCTGACTTCCATCTGTTTATATAAGCCATATCTACTGCTGCAGGTACAAGGGGTGTCCATTTCATGTCAAGGAACGCATCGCTGTTCTGTCTTAAAATGAATGTTGTTTTTGCAAGGTATCTGAGATCACCGGCATAACCATCACCTCTGGCTCCCGGCCTGAACAGGTTCAGCTCGGTACCATAGCCATTGAAGAATGAAACGGATATTTCCCGATGGAGGATGTCTTCTCCAACATCAGCAACACGGAAAATAGCGAAATCAGGCTTTATCAGCTTGTTCAGGTTTAGTTCAGGGCTGAGGAAAATA
>CAZGDJ010000202.1:2379-6071 GCA_964524635.1 uncultured Rikenella sp.
TGATCCCGGGCATATCCTTCACAATGGACATTCCTTCAGAGTACATTATCACACCCTTTCTTACGCTGTCAGCAGCCTGCTGTAGTTGTCTGCTTGAGCTCCCCTGTGTATCAAGAACCACGCCATCAGCCTCTGTTGATGATATGATATCAGCCATACCCTTCAGATGGTCTTCAGCTCTCGTGCTGTTATCCCACGGGTTATAAGCAATGAAAAAGCGGCAGTCATTCAGTCTGGCATACCGGCTAAAGTTTTTTATTGTCTCTGTACCTCCCGGCAGGTTGCGGTACATATCCCACTGATTTCGCTCATCAAGACCAAGTCTTGGCCATGTTGGCCACAGACCGTAGACATCTACAAAACCAAAAATGTCATTATATTTTGTCAGGAAGGTTTTAAAACCTTCAGAACCCGTGAATCTGTCAAGATATTCCTTATCCCATGCCATCTGAAGTATCATCAGGTAGCTGCTGCGGATCCATTTAAGATCGTCACGACGGTAGAGTTCATCATTAAAAGCTGACAGGTCATACAGGTATCTGTCGCTGAACATAAGCCTGAGACCCTCCTGCCATGGTCCGCTGAAAACATCACCATAAATGTTGTAAGTAACAGAAGCGCCTGGAGGCAAAGATGTCTCATATCTCGCTTTTTTACCACCCTGTGTCGATGTGCGTCGTGCAATAGAACATACAGACAGGTCTGAATCAGTTTTGAATGTTGTAAAGCCCATCTCCCAGGCATTGTCAGGCAGAATGACTCTTACCGGCTGTCTTCCGGGAACAAAAAGTCTTGCCCTGGCAAGATCCCATGGACCATAGCCGGTGATATACTGATTACTGGCATTCTCAGCAAACGGAACAACATCGCTTATTGTAACCGTATCAAGACCGTTATTCTGGAAAACCAGTTCAGCAAGCCAACCAGGATGAGACCCTCCCCGTGATGTGAAGCCTGCGTCAACACCATCAGGGAAGATCATTACGAACCTGCTGCCCATCAATCCTGCCTGAACATCATCTGATTCATAGTACTTTCCGTTAAGTCTGAAACTGAAAAGAGGCCTGCCGACAGCGAGCGGCACTTCAGTGCTGTCATTAAGAATAAAGCGAACAACCTTTGCACCTTCGGACTTGGTCACACCAATGTTTTCAAGTGACTGTGATTGTACTGACAGTGCAACAGAGAAAACACAGGCAATAGCTATTGACCTCATTATCTGCATATTGTAAAACAATCTAAAAATTCTTTCCGATAATTAATAAAGTGCAATATAAAATATTGCACTAATAAATAAAACACCTGCTGATCAGATACTGCACATTTGGTGCCAGAGTCGTTTTTTATTTCTGATTTAATATTACTATTTTTGACTATCCATCGAGAGTGTTCTGATGAAAAGCAATAAATGCAAGGGTCTTCTTTTTATTATTTTGATACTTTCTGTGTTGATGATTATGCCAGGGTGTGCAACATCAAAAAAGAATCCTTACATGGCTAAACGGAAGGCCTCATCACATATTAATACCTCACAGCTTGGCAGGAACAAGTATTTTTATTCAGTACAGTATCAGAAAAAGCTGTATAAGTACAAGAAAAAGTAGCCTATTCCTCGCAGTTTACTTCAAGTCCATCCCATGCCAGCGTAACATTGGCAGGTAACTCTTTATTTACATCTGAATGCTTTCCCATCTGGTGCCCGATATGAGTGATAAAGGCTTTCCTTGGAGAAATTTCCTCAATGAAGCTTAGTGCTTCGGCCAGGCTAAAATGTGAGATATGTTTTTCCTTTCTGAGAGCATTTATTACGAGATATTTAACACCTATTAGTTTCTCTTTAGTTTCTTCAGGTATATAATTTGCATCTGTCAGATATCCCATATTACCTATTCTGAAGCCCAGTATCGGCAATCTGTAATGGAATATCCTGAGGGGAATAATGATATCATCCCTGATCCGGATTTGATAGTTATCCACATTATGTAATTCCATTTTGGGAACTCCGGGGTATTGATTTTCTGCGAATACATAAGCGTACTCTTTCCTTACAGCATGCTGGACTCTTTCCTCTGCATAAATATCTATTGCTCTTTGACTTTTAAAATTAAACGCCCTGAGATCATCAAGTCCGGCAATATGGTCTTTGTGTTCATGGGTAAGAAAAATTGCATCCAGTTTCTTGACCTTTGATCTGAGCATCTGTTGCCTGAAGTCAGGACCTGCGTCAATAACCAGGGTATTGGAATCTGTCTCTATAAGCAATGCAGCACGGAGCCTGTTATCCTTCGGGTCAGGTGAAAGACATGTAGCACATTCACAAGCTATTACCGGAACACCCTGAGAGGTGCCAGTTCCGAGAAAAGTAATTTTCACAATAATGTTTTTCTATCACAAACATAGCCTGAAATTGAGAGATGCACAATATCAATGTTCAAAATAAACATGCTTTCACTTTTATTTATCTTTACAGAAGAACTCATATCCGGCAAATGAAAGGCAAGATTTATATGTTACCCGTCACTCTCGGCAATCCTGATGAATCGCTTTCAATACCCGTTAAGGTAAAGGAAAAAACACTTTCGCTCAGGTTATTTGCCGTTGAGGATGTCAGAAGCGCACGCCGGTACCTGAGAGGACTTGACAAGGATTTTCCAATAGATGACACACTTTTTTTTGATATAGGCAAACACTCAAACCCGGAGGATCTTAATGAGCTCTTCAAAAGGGTGGTTGAAGGAGCCGATGCAGGAGTAATGAGCGAGGCAGGAATGCCAGGTCTTGCTGACCCGGGCAACCATGTTGTTGCCGAAGCACACAAAAGGGGAATAAGAGTGCTTCCTCTTACCGGGCCATCATCTATAATGCTTGCACTTGTTGGTTCAGGCCTTAACGGACAGTATTTTGCATTTCACGGTTATCTTCCTTCCGATGCAGCCGGCAGGCAGAAAGCGATCAAAGCTCTTGAAAGAGATTCCATAACCGGTCAGACACAGATATTTATGGAGACACCGTTCCGGACTGATAAAATGTTGAATGATATCGACTCAGAATCAATAAGAACCAAAACCATTTCAGAGTGGAAGAATGTAAAACCCTCTCTTGATAACCGGCAGGTTGTCTTCCTGCTGCTTGCATGAGTTTTTCGGAAAAATGTAATTATAAATGCAATGATCAAAAAGGCTTTTGTTTTCCTCATGTTAATGCTGATACCGGTAATAATATCATCCCAGAAGGTTGACATGTCAATATTCAGGGCTATTAAACCAAGGAATATTGGTCCTGCCGGAATGAGCGGCAGGGTTACAGCATTTGCAGTTGATCCCCGAAATGACAATGTATTTTACATAGGTACTGCTTCAGGCGGTCTCTGGAAAACAGTTAATGCAGGGACTACCTTCACTCCAATTTTTGACAATGAGGATGTTGCATCAATTGGCTCCCTTTGTATCGATCCTCTTCACCCCGATGTAATATGGGCAGGAACAGGTGAAGGCAATCCGCGTAACAGTGTTACTTCCGGTTACGGAATATACAAGAGCCTTGACGGAGGAAAGACATGGGAATGCATGGGTCTGGAACTCACCCGCTATATCCACCGCATACTTATTGACCCTGTCAACCCTGATATAGTATATGCAGGAGCCATTGGAAATCCATGGGCTCCACATACTGAAAGGGGATTGTATCGCACA
>CAZGDJ010000203.1:0-3776 GCA_964524635.1 uncultured Rikenella sp.
GCTGCTTTTCTGGGGAGTGGCAATTTTGCTTACCATTATTTTTTATGGAATATTCATTAAGAACCTCCGTATTGTAATGGGTGATTCCGGTCAGCATAAAGCTTTGAATGATAAAATACACCTGAAAGGAAATATACCACAGTTCATACTGTTTGGTCTGGCTGTGACAGCATGTTTCTATATTCCTGATTTCCTTGTCAGTCTCTTTTCTGCAGTTGCAGGATATGATCAGCAGATCTCGTTTTCACTGTTCAACATAAAATAATCTTGTGAAATGAACTATTACGAGATGCAAAATAATCCGGAGGCGATAAGTCTGAACGACATACCCGAGCTTGACTATAATCATTTTTATGAACAGACAATATCCCTGTTGAAGAAAAGCGGACATCACTGCCTTAATTATTTTGTTCATAAAAGCGGAGCAAAGCTCAGATTTATAATCCTTATTGCAAATGATGACAAACATACTGCATACATCTTTTCGCATCTTCAGAATTATAATGATATCAGATTTCTGAAGTCATTAACGGTAGAGTGTTTTTCAATGCATGCCTTTGAGCGGGAAATACATGAGGTTTATGGGATTGATTTTATCGGACACTCATGGCTGAAACCATTAAGGTTCCCTCATGACAGATTCAGAACAGATCTGTTGATGAGAAATTATCCCTTCTACTCAATAGACAGTGAAGAGTTGCATGAAGTAGGTGTGGGTCCTATACATGCCGGTGTTATTGAACCAGGTCACTTCAGATTCATTTGTCATGGAGAGAATGTCCTTCATCTTGAAATACAGCTTGGATACCAGCACAGGGGTGCTGAAAAGATTCTTTCTGAAAAGAACAGCTTACTTAAAAAATCAGTATTATCAGAGAGTATTGCAGGAGATACTTCTGTTGGTCACTCTCTTGCTTTTACTCAGTGCATTGAGGCTTTGTCTGAATCATCTCCCGGAAAACATCTCCAGAGAGAGCGAACCATTGCCCTTGAAATGGAAAGGATGGCAGTGCACATCGGAGATACGGCCGCTCTTTGTGGTGACGTTGGTTATCAATTAGGACAGGCTGCTTGTGAAGCTTTAAGAACGATAGTGATCAATACAACCCAGGATTGGTGTGGCAACCGTCTTGGGAGGGGACTTATCAGACCCGGAGGATCAAATTATCCACTCTCCTCTGATCTTTCAGATTTGATTCAGAAAAGACTTGATGAAGTAAAAAGGAGATTCCTTGAAGTGACAGACCTTGTATATAATAACTCAGGTATTATCACACGATTTGAAAACACAGGAGCAGTGACCCGGACTCAGGCATCAATGATCGGTGCCGTGGGAATGGCAGCGCGTGCTTCCGGGTTAAGTCGTGATATTCGCATGACACACCCTTTCCAGTCTTTCAGATACCTTAACTATAAGCCAATGCTGGAAGAATCAGGCGATGTATTTGCACGTGGAATAATCAGAAGCCATGAATTTGAGCTGTCACATAACATTATCAGCAAGCTTCTCGCAAACCGGGAATTCTCTCAGAATGCTCCTGATTATAATATGATGCTCCGACCTGCAACTTTATCTGTAAGTCTTGTTGAAGGGTGGAGAGGTGAAATATGTCATTCAGCTGTGACGGATGAAAGTGGCTTAATAGACTGTTACAAAATAAAAGATCCCTCAATGCATAATTGGATGATGCTTGCCCTTGCTGTCAGAGGCCAGGAAATATCTGATTTTCCTCTTTGTAATAAGAGTTTTAACCTTTCATATTGCGGGAATGACCTGTAAACTTTAATTCAGAGAAAAAGAAATGTTTAAAGAGTTCAAAGTACTGAACAGTCATGGAAGGCAATATATTGGCAACCTCAGAAGGCAGCCTGTTTCGGCTTTATTCAGAGGTAAACCAGTAATTGACGGTGCAATAACTGACTCTGAGATAGAGCAGGTATCTCTCATATGTCCTGTCAGGGCTGTTGACAGAAATACCGGTGCAATTGATATTGGAAGATGCATGTTCTGCAAAGAATGCTCCTTGCTTTTCCCTCACAGAATAAGTTTTACGAATGACTACAGGATTGCTGTAAACAAACGCGAAGACCTGATAATAAAACCTGGTAGCACAGACAGATTGAAGCTGGATGAAACGGTTGTCAGAAGAGATGCCCGAAGGCTGTTCAGGAAGGCCCTGAAACTGAGGCAGATATCAGCCGGTGGTGATAATTCGTGTGAGATGGAACTTAATGCTGCCGGCAATGTAAACTTTGATGTTGGCCGTTTCGGAATTGAATTTGTCGCTTCGCCAAGGCATGCTGACGGAATAGTTATAACCGGTCCTGTTACCGAAAACATGGCTGAGGCACTTGAAATATGCTATGAAGCCGTGCCTTCGCCTAAGCTTATAATTCTTGTTGGGACAGACGCAATAAGTGCAAGCATGTGGGAGGGCAGCAAAGCAATTAACCGAAAATTTATTGATAATCACAATATTGATTTGTATGTGCCTGGTAATCCGGCCCATCCTCTTACATTTATCAATGGAGTCATGGACCTTCTGGGTAAAAAATAGTCTCCATCTGTTAGACATTAGTAAAATATTCCCCTCTTTTTTGTAACTTGGTTAATCCTTCTAAAAGGTGATTGACATGAAAAAGAATTTATTAATCGGAACAATTGCAGCTATGGGAATTGCATTATTAATCTCATGCCAGACGTCAGAGAAGAAATCAGCCGTGACAGATGATTTCTCTTATCAGGTTGACAGATTTGAAGACATAAGCGTGCTCAGGTATCGCCTGCCGGCTTTTGAGCAGCTGTCGTTGCAGGAAAAGGAGTTTATTTATTATCTCTCAGAGGCAGCCCTGTGCGGGCGGGATATATTCTGGGATCAGAATTTCAGGTACAACCTGCTGGTAAGAAAAACCATCGAAGGTATTATTTCTTCATACTCTGGTAATAAAGAGACTGAAGAATATAAAGCTTTTATTACCTATGCCAAAAGGATCTTTTTTGCTAACGGAATACATCATCACTATTCAAATGATAAATTTGCTCCTGGTTTTACATCTGATTATTTTGCTTCCCTGGTAAATGAATCTGACGAAACAATGTTGCCACTGGTTGAAGGAGAAACAGCTGCAGACTTATTGAAAAAGCTTGTCCCCATTCTTTTTGACCCGATACTTTTCGCAAAACGGGCAGACCAGTCAGCGGGGATAGATATGATTACATCTTCAGCTAACAACTACTATGAAGGTGTTACTCAGGCGGAAGTGGAAAAATACTATTCGGCTCTTGCTGATCCTGCAGATAAAACACCTGTTTCGTGGGGTTTGAATACAAAGGTTGTAAAATCAGATGGTATAGTTACCGAGATACCCTATAAAAGCGGAGGGTTGTACGGACCGGCGATTGAGCGCATTATCGGATGGCTTGAGAAAGCCAGGGAGGTAGCTCTCAGTGATTTACAAAAACGTGAACTGGGATTACTGATTGAGTACTATCGCACCGGAGATCTTAAGATATGGGATGACTACAATATACTTTGGGCAGGTAACACAAGTTTGTCTGTTGATTACATCAATGGATTCATTGAGACATACGTTGACCCGATGGGTATGAAAGCCACCTGGGAAGCATTGGTTGAATATAAAGATATGGAGGCATCGAAACGCACTGGAATAATCACATCCAATGCGCAGTGGTTTGAAGATCATATGCCAATAGCTCCGCAATTCCGCAAGGAGGAAGTATCTTGTCGGTATCGAGCCCGATAACCGCAATTGCC
>CAZGDJ010000203.1:3786-6048 GCA_964524635.1 uncultured Rikenella sp.
AGGAAGTATCAGGTGTCACAGCCAATGTGATAAATGTTGCCATGCTTGGAGGTGACTGTTACCCTGCTTCGCCGTTGGGTATAAACTTACCTAACTCAAACTGGATCAGGTCTGAGGCGGGATCTAAATCTGTTACTCTGGCTAATATTACTGATGCGAAAGACATTGTGTCAAGAGGAAGCGGTTTTCTCGAAGAGTTTGCTTATGACGAAAATGAAATGGAGCGATCAAAGAAGTATAGCTCAATTTCTGACGCCCTTCATACTGATCTGCATGAATGCGTTGGTCACGCCAGCGGTAAACTTGCTCAGGGCACTGACCCTAACGCCTTGAAAAACTACGCTTCTCCGCTTGAAGAGATGAGAGCAGATCTGGTTGCTCTTTACTATATGATGGATAAGAAAATAAAAGAGTTGGGACTTTTACCCTCTAATGACGCTGCCAAAGCGGCGTATGACTCTTATATACGCAACGGCATGCTTACTCAGATCGTAAGAATTAAACCGGGAAAAGACATTGAACAGGCACATATGAGAGGTCGTTCCTCGATTTCACATTGGGTATATGAAAAAGGCAAGGATGACAATGTCATTGAAATACTTCAAAGAAATGGGGAGACTTTTGTCAAAATAAATGACTATGAGCGTCTTCAGGTATTATTCGGAGAAATGCTTAAGGAGGTACAGAGAATAAAATCAGAGGGTGACTTTGAGGCCGGAAAAAACATGATAGAGTTATATGGTGTAAAAATTGACCCTATTCTTCATGCTGAGATCCTTGAACGTTACAGCAAACTGAACCTGGCCCCTTACAGCGGATTTGTTAACCCGATACTGATACCTGTATCAGATGCTAACGGCAACATTACGGATGTCACAGTTCAATATTGTTCCGATTATCTTGAACAGATGATGGAATATGGCAGGAAATATTCATTCCTGAATTAAGACTTTTGACATATAACCGGACTTAAGCGGGCAAAATTGTTTTTGCTTTTCATTTTTCATTCAACTCAATTTCGGTGTAAAGTCACCACTATCTTAAAAATATCCTGAATGAAAACTATCGGACTCATCGGTGGCACAGGCTGGATTTCAACAGCTGAATACTACAGGATCATAAATGAGGAGTGCAACAGAAGGAGGGGCGGTTTGAATTTTGCCAGATGTATATTGTATTCAATTGACTATGGCGAAATTGATGAACGCAACAGACAGAATGACCGCGACGGAGTGTATAGACTTATACATGATGCATCAGTAAAACTTGTTTCAGGCGGAGCCGATTGCCTGATAATATGCGCTAACACACTTCATCAGTTTGCAGATAAAATTGAAAAGGAATTTGATATTCCTCTGATACACATAGCAAAAGAAACGGCTAAAAAAATTCATTACTCTGGATTAAGCAAAGTAGGGCTACTGGGAACAAAACAAACAATGGAGATGGATTTCTACAGGGAAAAACTGAGAAATGAGAACATAGAAGTGGTCGTTCCTGATGAAGATGAAAGAATTTTTATCCAGGGAGTTATTGATAATGAAATAATGAAATCATTACTTCTTAAAGAATCAAGAAACCGGTTTGTTGAAATAATCAGCAGCCTCAGTGACCGTGGAGCTCGTGGTATCGTGCTTGGATGTACTGAAATACCCTTGCTTATTAAGCAGGGTGATATTAATTTGCCGGTATTCAATACTTTGGAAATCCATGCACTTGCTGCTGTTGATTTCGCCATAACTGAATAACCGGTTGACACAAGAATTGCCAAGGCTGTTTTTATCTCAATCGATTTCTGACGAAGCATTAATCGGGTTAATGTGCTGAAATAAACCTTTCAGTGTTAATGAAGTGTTAATCCTTCTGACAAGATGCCTTTTAACTGATATTTAGCTTATATTTCATTGACAGTAAAAGTATTAAGCAATGAATTCTATTAAGCTTCTCTTAGTAAGTATTTTTTACTTGTTCGTATCAATCAGTGTTCTGTCACAATCTGTCTCAGACCCAATTAATAACAGTGATAAGTTAACCATCTGGTACCTCGGACATTGCGGTTATGCGGTGCGTACGCAAAATCATCTCCTGATATTTGATTACCAGGAGTTTCGCGATGGCAGGCAACCAAAAATCCGTCCCGCAACCCCTTCTCTTGACAATGGATGGATCAACCCTGATGAGATCAAAGACCTTTCAGTTCATGTTTTTGGCTCCCATTCTCATAATGACCACTTTGACCCGGTGATTTTCAAATTGAAGGAA
>CAZGDJ010000204.1:0-6031 GCA_964524635.1 uncultured Rikenella sp.
AAAAAGTTCTAAATACTTTTGTTAAATCTGTCCAGGTTATAGGGGGTTGAGACACTTTTGTGCAGGACTTAGATGGTGATAAATCAATAGAAAGAGTCATAGACCTTCCTATATTGTCATTTGTTTTTAATGACAAAGGTATTGTTCAAATAGGGGATTCAATATTTAAGTTTACATATGACTTTACATATAAGTTTCATAAGGATAAACTAGCTAAACTTAAAAAAACGGGAATATCATACAGTGAGGAAGGCTTCACTGCATATCCAAACAAAAGAAAGAAATTTGAACTACACTCAGAATCTAAAGCATCCCTAACAGAAGTAAGGAAATATTACACGGATAAAAAGTTTCTAAAGGCCGAAATAAATGAAAACAATACAGTATTGTATGCTGCAGTGACCGTTGATACTAAAAGTCGTAAAAAGAACATCCTTGGTATAGGAGTAGCTTACAAGGTGGATGAACTTTATGTAGCTGGAGAAGGATGGATAGGATATACCTTTCCTACGCCAGGGATTTATCTTCCTGAATATATAAGTGTTAGCGATTATAAGGAAACTGGCACGGATGTTCAGCAGATACTTCAATGGGGAGCTGGTGCCCCATTATCATATCCAGTTCCGTATCTGATTTCAGGGCATAGTTCTCATTGGCTCAGGGAGACAAGTGGCTCAGACATAGTTGATGCAACCACCTCATTCAATGAATGATGCTTATTTAAGTACTGCGACTATCCAATAATACAAGGTTAGTCGTAGTACTTGAAACGCAATAATATTAGTACTTATATATCACTTTCAAATATCTTTATCTACATAATGAAAAAGGTTCAGTTAATTCTCATCTCTTTTGTTATACTTTCTTTATCTAATCTGGCTGGCCAGAAGATAGAAACTTTTCATAGTTTAAAACTTGGGATTGATGGTATAAATTACAGCTTTGAAAAAGCATTATGTAATCAATTTTCCCTGAATTTTGAAGCTGGAGGAAGTTTCGGATTTACATCTGCAAAGATTGTTTTTGCGCCAGCAGTTCAGTTAGAACCAAGATGGTACTATAATGCTGCCAGAAGAGCAAATCGTGGTCATTTAAAAAACAATTCCGCGAACTTCTTATGTGCCACAACAGGAGTGTTCTTAAATCCAATTTTCAATAAAGAAATGAAGGTGTCTGCTTTTGTCATTCCAAAATTTGGATTCAGACGTTCTCTGTCTGAACACTTTATTTTCGAGGCTATGTTAGGCGCCGGCCTTCTGTTCAGCGATGAAGGGGGCAGTTTTATGCCTGGACTTAACCTGAGATTTGGATATCTTTTTTAATGCGGAACCATGAAAAAAGAAAAAACCATTCTTTTTCAGTTTACAGCTTTTTCATTGCTGATTGCATTTGTTTCTTTCTCCAATATAAGTGCACAGAAGGCTATGGTTAAAGGCTATATCCGTGACAACGAGTCTCTCGAACCATTACCTTATGCAGCAATATATCTTCCGGAAACAAAAACAGGCATACCTGCAAATCAATACGGGTATTATACCCTGGTGGTTCAGCAGGGAATGACAGATATTCAGGCCTCATTTGCGGGCTATGAGACAATCAGGCTTTCGGTATATCTGAAAAACGACACAACAATAGATTTTTATCTCAAATCTCCCTCGTTAACCGAAGTTGTTGTGACAGCTAGTAAGTCCGACTATCCTGTAACAAGGATAAATGCGACGGCAATTCCGATGGCAAAAGTCAAGGAGCTACCTCCCTTTCTGGGAGAATACGACCTTATAAAAGCTCTTGCTCTTACGCCGGGAGTAAATACAAGTGGCGAGGGAAGCACCGGGTTAATTGTGCGAGGGGGCACACCTGACCAGAATCTTATACTTCTTGACGGAGCTACTGTTTATAATAACTCACATATATTTGGCTTCATTTCTACTTTCAATCCCGAGGCAATATCCAGCGCTGATCTGATTAAGGGAGGGTTTCCTCCAAAATATGGAGGGAGACTGTCATCAATACTAAATGTTACCATGAAGGAGGGTAATTTGAGGGAAAGGAAAACCAGCATTTCTGTCGGGCCTTTAAGCTCTCAGTTTACTACTGAAGGTCCTGTTGTTAAAGAGAAAGCTTCTTATATCGTGTCAGGAAGAGCAACCTATCTAACGCTTTTGACTTTGCCTCTTTATCTTTTTTCCGATGACAAATCGGATAAATTCAATTTTCTAATGTACGACCTTAATGCTAAAGTGAATTTTTCATTCAACGAAAGGGAAAAAATGTTTCTTAGTTTCTATTCCGGAAGAGATAACTGGAATACAAGAAGCAATGAGTCTGTAAAATATACAGGAGTAGATATGTCCTGGAATAATACCACGGCAAGCATGCGTTATACCAGGGATTTTCGCAGCGGATTATTTTCGGTAACACAGGCAGTATACAACAGGTTTAAATTCAGGTACATGATCACTGACGAGTCTTTAACGGACCCCCCGGAATATGAAAAAGCCAGGGCATTAACAAGCTCATCTGTTGAAGATGTTTCAATCCGTCAGAATTTTGAGATTGCTGCAGGGATCAGAAATAAAATTGAAACAGGAATGGAATTGTCAAGACAGGTGTTTCATCCTGACTACTACAAGCTTGAAAACATAAACCTTGGTCCGGATATGCCAAAATCCCGCGACAACAACCATTCATTCTTTTCAGGTTCAGCATATCTTGAAGATAATTACTCTCCTTTTAAATGGCTTTCTGCTTCAGCAGGTTTGCGTTATGCGATGCAATTTCTGAAAGACACGACATACAGCTCACTTGAGCCCAGGCTTAGCCTGTTATTCAAAGACAACAATAAAACTGAATTCAGTATTTCATACACCTTTATGGCTCAGCCAGTATTCCAGTTGACTAACACCGGTCAGGGGCTGCCTATTGACGTATGGGTGCCGGTAACTAAAGATATCCCTTCTGCCAGAGCATCGCAGTGGTCCGTGGGTCTGCAAACAGAATTTGGTAAATGGCCGGTTTCACTGCAGGCAGAGCTTTACTATAAAACTCTGAAAGGTTTGATTGAATATAACCAGGGAGTGTCATTTGTGACAAATATTTCCCATAGTTGGTATGATAATATTGTACGAAACGGTATTGGCAAATCTTATGGTTTTGAGCTGCTCATTGGCAAGGAGAGTGGAAGTATTAACGGCTGGCTCGGCTATACTTTTTCCAGGAACTACAGGAAATTCGATGCAATAAATAAAGGCCAATGGTATTTTGCAAGGTATGACCGCACTCATGACCTTGAATTGACCGCAACATTTCATTTGAAAAAGAAATGGAAAATGTCCGGTGTGTTTGCCCTGACAACAGGACAGCCTGCAACATTGGCTACAACGGTTCATGAAGATATTTTCGGAAACAAAATACAGGTGTTCACTGCCCGCAATAACCTCAGGATGCCCTCTTATCACAGGCTTGATCTTTCATTTTCAAAGGAAATTACTTTGAAGAAAACAGCTACTGAAGGAGTATTGTCATTCGGTGCCTATAATGTATATAACAGGCTTAACCCCTTTTATGTAACCTTGGATCAAACATCTGTCAAAGATAAGAACGGTCAGGTTTCAGGATATAAATCAAGATACAATTCAGGAACCCTTCTTGGAATAGTCCCGTTTATTAATTACTCGATAAAGTTCTGATATGTTGAAAAAAAACGCTCTTTACGTACTTTTTCTCTTTTCCCTTTTCTCATGTACAAGAGAATTGAAACTGGATCCGCCTTTTGAGGGAGAGAAACTTGTGGTTAACGGAAGAATAACCAATAGTGAAATATCTGTAAGAGTAACTCATTCTGTCAATCCTGTAAGAGAATACCCTCCTGATGAAGACCTTACAGTTCACAATGCTTCCATTACCTTATATGAGAACAATATTCCGGTTGCTCTGTTGGAGCACAAAGGAAACGGAATTTATGGCTTACCTGATTCAAACACTCTGATGCCTTCACCAGATGCAGAATACATTTTGAAGGCTTCATCTCCTGAGTATGGTGAGGCTATTTCAGAAGCTGTAATATTGCCTTCTAAACCCGGAATCGCAGTGGAGGATTTTGTCAATGTGGGTATTAGTAATTACAGAGAAAGCGGTCTCCTGACCATTTCAATACCTGAATTGAGTGTTGACTCTATGTTCTTCTATATAATTGCTTTAGAAAGCGAAGAGTATCCTCTCTATATTTACCGATATCCTCATAGTGAAGCAGCTCTATATTTCGAGAATTGTGAGGCAACTGTGGGTAACTCTCTTATATATGATAACACATGCGGATTGTCTGAAACGACCATGCAGTTTATTATCCCTCTGCAATCTTCTTTGGGCGCCCCCTTTTATGATACAATAAGAGTGAATATAGGTGTCTGCGGAAGAGAGTTGTTTTTATACGCAAAAAGTTACAATGAGCTTTACGGGATGGAATACGGTTTCTCTGAGCCACCAATTTTGAAATCAAATATGAAAGGTGGCTACGGACTCTTTTATGCCCTTAATACTTTTGAATATCTGATTGTTAACCAATAATCGGTCATTGCTTTCTGTTTTTAGTTATTTTCATTACGTTTACATTAATAATTCTCTGTAATGAAAAGACTAGTCCTCCTGACAATATTTGTATCTCTGTTTGCATTTCCATCAAATGGCAATCAGCTTACTGACAGTACTGATGTTTATCTTTTAACATGTGCCCCGGGAACAGAAGCATATTCTATCTATGGCCACACAGCGCTCAGGGTGGTTATAAAAAATTCCGATTTCGACAGGGTTTACAACTGGGGAGTGTTTGACTTTGAAACCCCGCATTTTGTCTTCCGTTTTGCTAAAGGCAACCTTATGTATATGCTTGGAGCATATGAATATACAGACTTCATCAACTCTTATGTTCCGGAGAAAAGATCGGTATGGTCACAAAAGATAAACCTTACCTCTGATGATAAGGTAAGACTCTTCGCTCTTATAAATGAAAATATCAAACCGGAGAACATCAAATACAGGTATGATTTCTTTTTTGATAACTGTGCTACCCGCGTAAGAGATATTATTGAAAATGCTGTCGCCGATTCTATTGTTTATAATGTCAAAGACGAGAAAAAGAGCACATTCAGGGATCTGATTAATCCTTTCCAGGAAGTATTACCCTGGCTTGATTTTGGCGCCGATTTCCTTCTTGGATTGCAGTCCGATCGTAAAGCTTCTGTAAGAGATGAGATGTTTCTCCCGATGCACCTTATGGAAAACATTTCATCAGGTGTCATCATCCGTGACGGCAATCGTGTTCCTATTCTTGGATCTCCTGAGACTGTTATTGACTTTACAGGCAATGAAAAACCTAAAGACAGACATAACATACCTATGATTATTCTTTATGGTGTTCTGGCCTTCATCATTCTGGTTACTTTCGTGCTTGGTGTTCCTTTCCTCGGAAAAGTATCTGATGTGATAGTATTCTTTATATACTCACTACTTGCCCTGCTTCTGATATTTACAAATCTCTTTTCAGATCATGATGCTCTTCATTTTAACCTCCTTATAATTGCATTAAATCCCATCATACCGGTTCTGTCTGTGAAACTTTTAATGAAGAGGAAAGCAATCACACTCAGCAGAATATCACTTGTCCTGGCTATGCTGTATTTCCCGGCAGCCCTTGTTGCCGGACAGGGCATAAATCCTGCCATTATTCCTTTGGTCCTGATACTGGTAATAAGGCTATTCAAGCATTGCGAGTTCGGTAAATCCTTTTAACACTTCTTTAACAGTATTTAACACCTTTTTTTAATATCGCTGGTGATATTTGCAGGAAATTTTTTCTGAAAGGAAAATAACTTAATACCATATTATGGAACACACAACAGACATAAGGCTCCTGAATGAAAAGATAGAGAAGGAAAGTGCCTTTGTAGACCTTATCAGGAAGGAAATGAATAAGGTTATAATAGGGCAGAGGCACCTGACAGACTCTCTGTTAATCGGACTGTTATCCAATGGT
>CAZGDJ010000205.1:0-6025 GCA_964524635.1 uncultured Rikenella sp.
TAGCGGATATCTGCTTGATGATTATTTTATGATCAGCGAGAGTTTTAATAATGTTTTCCTTGTTGGCATTGACTTCATCACTTCCGGTTGCTGATGGTGATCTGTAGTCTTTCAGTAATGAAAGCGTCGGGAATTTATAGCGTGGAAGTGATAGCCTTGGATCGTAAGGAGCAAGATCCAGTGTGTTTTCGTCGCTTAATCCCTCAGAGGCAACATTAACTTCATCTTTTCCTATGACTTTTATTAATGGTTTGTTGGTTGGCTGTGGTGGTTTGTAGAATTCATCTTCCTCTTCATCTTCCTCTTCCTCAGTTATTTCTTCTTCCTCAGCACGTAAAGGCTCAGCTTCATGTGTCGGGTATTGGTCTTCGGGAGCTATCTCAACATCATCTTTCATAATATCAGCCTTCCTGTTTTCACCGCTGAGAGTGGCAACACCAGCCTTGGCAACAGCTGCAATAGGTTTTCTGATAGCATGAGGGCTCACATTAATGGCAAAAATAAGGTAAGCAATTGTAAGCACAACCATCAGAGCCCCGGTACCGACTTTTCCAAGAAGTTTGTTAAGCCATTCGGCAATAAGATAACCATGTTCGCCACCAGGCCCTGCTCCGAGGAAAGAAGAATGCCCTGCCAGATATCCGAGAATTACAGAGACAAGTATTGCAGCCAGGAGAAATCTGAGCACATTCTTCCAGAGTCTGAAATACTTGACTCTTACCAGTGCAAGGCTGAATGCTCCAATTATAAAAGGAACAAAGAATGCCCCAAGCCCGAATCCTTTGAAAATAAAATAATGCCCTACCTGGAACCCAAATTTGCCTCCCCAGTTCTGATATATATATTCGGTATCTGTATCTTGTTGATAGACAGAATCCTGATCAGCTTTGCCCGAACTCAGGTAAGATATAAAAACCACAAGCATATAGAGTGCAAAAACCAGTAAAATGACGCCGGTAATAAACCTTATGTTTTCACTGGTAGATGTGCCTGATGAGTTTGTTTTTTTTGATGAAGTGTCAGTCTTCTTTTTACTGGTCATTTGATAGAAAATTAAACCTTTTCTTTAGCCGGCTTTTAGCTAACGAAAAGCAAATGTAAGAAAAATGGTTGAGGTGAACGAGGATTAATTTAATAGGATATCATTTTCACAATAAGTGAATCAAGATAGCCACTTGACATTTTACGGTAGTTGTTTCTCCTTTCAAAGTTCTTGTCAGGTATTTCCCTGGCATATACAGCATCAGCTGTAAATGCTATATCAGCTTCGCCAATGATATAGAAGAAATCCATCAATACTCCATTAATGTCATAAAAGGGAGTATGAAGGTTTGGTTTATTAACACCTATTTCTTCGGTATACCAGACAGAACGTACTGAATCTGAGTCAGCTAGTCTTACTTCTACTTCCTTACATACATAGCCTAATATATCTTTTTGCGATCCTGTTTCCTTCAATCCGACAATTTTCATTGATGAAAATCCTGGCTGCATATCCTTTATTCCTCCTTCAAAATAATACTTAGAGAAGAAGTTCACATAAGTATCATTTATGTTTTTCTTCGGATCAAGTATGTAACTTATCCCGGAGTTGCCAAATGGAGTTTTCAGATCGGAGCAGATTTTGTCATCCTTGAATGATATAACGAGTTCTTTAGGCAACAACTCTACTGGCAATGAGGAAGGATTTTTAATGTATTTCAAACTATAAAAAATCTCTCCCTCTTGCATATACTTAAAACCCCTCTCCTTGCAGGAAATGGTAAATAAAGTAATGACACTGGTAAGAATCAGAAACAGGTAACGTTGCTTCACGTAAAACTATTTGCCTGTAAATGTAACAATTCTGACATATAAAATGCAATGTCTCCAACGCTTGCTGATAAAAAATGCAATAATTTTCCAACCTAACTTATCGCATATTTTATTTTCATTTAAAATTTTAGCTTTGCCTCACTTTAAACCGAAAATGGTATGAATAAGAAACTTGCTGTTGTGGCTCTGGGCGGAAATGCCCTGCTTAGAGGTGACCAGGTGGGTACAATTGAAGAACAGGAACAGAATACCACCGATACCCTCGAGAACCTGATTTTTTTGATCAATGAAGGGTATGAGATCATCATAACGCATGGAAACGGACCTCAGGTAGGAAATATTCTGATGCGTAATGATGCAGGAGAACAGATGTATGGTATAGCTCAGATGCCTCTCGATATATGTGTGGCTGATTCACAGGGTGGAATAGGTTATATGATAGAAAGAATGTTCAAGAATGTTCTTAACAGGCATGGAATCAATAAAAACGTTGTGTGTCTGGTAACCACAGTATTGGTTGATAAGGATGATCCTGCATTTACAGATCCCCAGAAGAGAGTAGGTAAAATATATACCAAAGAACAGGCTGACGAACTGGCGAGGGCCAAAGGTTGGTTATTTAAAGAGGAAGTAAAAACTGAAGGAGGGTATAGAAGGGTAGTGCCTTCACCTAAACCCATCGGAATAATGAACCATGAGTTAATAGGCGAGCTGGCCCGCAGAGGTAATATTGTTATTGCAGCCGGTGGCGGAGGAGTGCCTGTATATATTGACGAAAATAATGATGTCAGACCTTCTGAGGTGGTCATTGATAAGGACCTCGCATCATCACTTCTGGCTTCTTTAATAAAGGCCGATGAGTTTTACATATTGACTGATGTGCCTTATGTCTATATAAACTACAAGAAGCCAGATCAGGAAATTAAAGAATTCCTGAATTACAAAGATACTGTCAGGTACCTGGATGAAGGCCAGTTTACTAAGGGAAGCATGGCTCCCAAAATTCAGGCTTGCCTCAACTTTATTAAATCAGGAGGAGGCATGAGCGTTATAACAGAGGCATTTAAACTCGCTGATAAATCTTACGGAACAAAAATCACAATGGAGTACGATTAAATCCTCCCATTCTTTTACCTTTACTACCTGCAAATTGCGAATGAAATACTTTATACTTTATACTTTTAACTTTTAACTTGTTTGTTATGGCTTACAATCTGAAAAACAGACATTTCCTGAAGCTTCTTGACTTCACTCCTGCAGAGATAAAATTCTTACTTGATCTTGCTTCTGAACTGAAAAAGGCAAAGTATGCTGGTACTGAACAGCAGAGGCTCAAAGGGAAAAATATTGCTCTTATTTTCGAAAAGACTTCAACCCGTACACGATGTGCATTTGAGGTTGCTGCGTTGGATCAGGGCGCCCATGTTACTTACCTGGGACCGAGCGGATCACAGATAGGTCATAAAGAGTCAATGAAAGATACGGCAAGGGTACTTGGTAGAATGTTTGATGGAATTGAATACAGGGGTTATGGTCAGAAGATTGTGGAGGAACTGGCTGCCTATGCCGGAGTACCTGTATGGAATGGTCTGACAGATGAGTTCCATCCTACCCAGATACTGGCTGACTTTTTGACTATGATTGAACACTCAGATAAGCCTCTGAACCAGATTAAGTTCTGTTATCTGGGTGATGCCCGCAATAATATGGGGAATTCGCTCATGGTCGGGGCTGCTAAAATGGGGATGGATTTCAGGGCAGCAGCTCCTAAAGAATGCCAGCCTGCAGAAAGTCTTGTTAAAAAATGCCGCGAGATAGCAAAAGCGACAGGTGCTAAAATCACTCTCACTGAGAATGTTGATGAAGCAGTGAAGGGCGTTGATTTCCTGTATACTGATGTTTGGGTTTCAATGGGTGAACCGGATTCTGTCTGGGAAGAGAGGATCAGATTGCTGAGACCTTACCAGGTAAATGCTGAAATCGTAAAAAAGACAGGAAATGAGAAAGTCAAATTCCTCCATTGTTTACCGGCATACCATAACAGGGAGACAAAGATAGGAGAGGAGATTTTTAAGAAATATGGTCTTGACGGCATGGAGGTTACTGAGGAGGTATTTGAATCTGAACACTCAATTGTCTTTGATGAGTCAGAGAACCGCATGCATACGATAAAAGCAGTGATGGTTGCCACGCTGGGCTCATAAAATATACCGGTTCCGGTTCAGACCACAAGAACCTTGATGAAGTAGAATGTTATAATAAATGACGCAGCCAGCTTCAGCCCGACACCGGTCATAAAACCAAGAAGGCTGCCGAAGCCGGCTTTGAGCGCATACTTAATATCATCTTTAAATATCAGTTCCCCCACAAAGGCACCTATGAAAGGCCCTATGATTATCCCAGCCGGGCCCAGAAAGAGACCTATTATCAATCCGACTGTTGCACCACGGGCTCCGTATTTTGATCCTCCGAAGTGCTTCGTGCCCCATATTGGCACAATATAATCGAGAATTGTAACAACTACGGCAATACAGCCCATGATAATGAACAGTCTATTGCTTACATCTGCAAAGCGGGTGAAATGTATAACTACAAGACCAAGAAAACTTAAAGGAGGACCAGGCAGAACAGGAGCAAGACACCCGACGATGCCTAAAATCATTAAAATAATAGCCACTATGAGTAAGAAATAATCCATTATCTGCAGTAGTTTGCCCTGGAATGGTGGGCCGGATTATTCTTTAATTTGAGCCCAAATCATCAAAATCTACGTCTGAAAACTCATTAGCTGCTACAGGTACAACAACCTCAGCGGGTTCATTTTCTGTTGATGGTTCGCTATGAGGGATAACACCATTTCCGGCAAACTCAACCGCTTCACGAAGACCCTCAGTGAATTTTTCGAAGTCTTCCTTGTAAAGGAATATTTTGTGTTTCTCATAAAACATTTTACCTTCCTTCCCCTGGCGCTTCTTGCTCTCTGTTATTGTCAGGTAGAGGTCGTCATGTCTTGTTGACTTAACATCGAAAAAATATGTCCTCTTTCCGGCACGGACAATTTTAGTAAAGACTTCTTCTTTATCGTTCCTATCACTGTACCCTTCAGTTTTGCCTGTCTCTTCTTCCATTACTTAAGATTGTTTAGGTTGGATTCCGTTAGTATTGTCAAATGTAACAAATATTTTAAAAAATCAAAGCGCAACTGCCAAATTGTAAGAGATTTTTGAAACCAAATCATAAATTGAAGGTGAAATATTTATCTTTGCAGCCTGAAAAAGAGTTCTTTTAATGATAAGCAGACGACAATTAAGGATTAAAGCACTTTCAGTCTTGTACGCATGTAACAGGAAAGAGACAGATGACCTGGATACAGCTGAACAGGAACTGCTACTGAGCATTAAAAAGAGTTATGACCTTTTTCATTATATTCTGCTCCTGCTTATTGATTTGTCAGATTATGCAAGAGAAAAGGCTAACTTGTCAAAACAGAAGAAAGTTCCTTCTCCGGAGGACCTGAATCCAAATACACGTTTCGCCGAGAACAGGGTCATTAAACAACTGAGAAACAACGATTCTCTCCGGAGATATACTGCTGCGACGCCTGCTTTATGGACCAGGAAAGATAAAATAGCAAACTTCAGATCACTTAGCAAGTATCTTAATTCACAGGGACTATCATGGGGCTCATACCCTGAGATCACGAGGCTGGTGTTTCAGGAAATGACAACGTGGGAGGTCTATAAGAACTATATGTCATCTGAGTCTGACAATTATAAGGCTGACGTGGCTTTCATTAAGGAGCTTGTCACTCAATTGTTCCCTGCATCACCTGAGCTTGAGAGCTCTCTTGAAGAACAATCAGTATACTGGAATGATGATCTGCCTTTTGTCGTAGCCATGATACGAAACATGGTAAGCAAGTTCAAAGAGAATGAGGACGGACAAAACACTCCTCTTCCTCAACTCTTTACCAACAGCGATGATGAACATTTTGCTAAAATCCTGCTTCGGAAAGTTATTCTTAACAGTGAGAAGAACAGCGCATTGATTGAGAAGCATACTACAAACTGGGAGGTCGAAAGAATTGCTCTGATGGATAAGCTGGTAATGCAATTAGCTGTTACCGAGATAGTTGAATTTCCAGAAGTGCCCGTTAAAGTTACTCTGAATGAATATATAGAAATTGCTAAAAATTACTGCACAGCCAAAA
>CAZGDJ010000206.1:0-6023 GCA_964524635.1 uncultured Rikenella sp.
TGATCAGAAACATATGCTTTCAATGATTTGGGGATACTCAGCTCGGCTGACAATCCTCTTTGAATTGCCTCACGATGCCATTCGTGGCTGTAACCATCGCCTTCAAACCTGATGCGTTCTGAATCCAGTATATATTTCTTCAGTACCTGGAAAATAGCTTCATCCTTTTTTCTCCCTTTTTGAATAAGCAAATCTACCTCTCCTGAAAAGATCTCTAGCTGGCGTGCAACGGCAGAGTTTACAACTATCATCGCTGAGCTGCAATTGGCAGATGAACCAACGGCTCTGAACTCAAATCTGTTGCCGGTAAACGCAAAAGGTGAAGTACGGTTCCTGTCAGTATTGTCACGAAGTATCTCAGGTATTTTTCCGAGACCCAGCTTTATCTCAGTCTTCTCCTGCGGTGTCATCTTTTTGTCTTTAACCTTGCTGGCTATATCTTCAAGAATATTTGAAAGATATGAACCAAGGAAGACTGAAATTATTGCCGGGGGTGCTTCATGACCACCGAGTCTCCATGAGTTGTTCTCATTCATTACACTGGCACGCAGTAATTCCTGGTTATCATTGACAGCTTTTACAACATTTACCAGAAAGGTAAGGAACTGCATATTGCTTTTCGGGTTTTTACCCGGTGAAAGAAGATTAACACCGGTGTCTGTTGCCATTGACCAGTTACAGTGCTTTCCTGAACCATTTACTTCAGCAAAGGGTTTCTCATGAAACAGCACTCTGAACTTATGTTTTCTTGCTACCCTGCGCATCACATCCATTATAAGCTGATTGTGATCAACGGCAAGGTTTGCCTCTTCGTATACAGGTGCACATTCAAACTGGTTTGGAGCTACTTCATTATGCCGGGTTTTTACCGGTATTCCTAACCTGTATGCCTCAAACTCAAACTCTCTCATAAATGCCTTTACTCTGTCAGGGATCGATCCGAAATAGTGATCAGAAAGCTGCTGGTCCTTTGAGGAAGGATGTCCCATAAGAGTGCGGTCAGCTAACATAAGATCAGGGCGTGCGTAGTAAAGTGCCTCATCAATCAGGAAATACTCCTGCTCCCAACCCAGAGTCGCAATAACCTTTTTAACCTCCTTGTCAAAGAGCTGACATACCTCAATTGCAGCTTTATCAAGTGCGGCAAGAGAACGAAGCAACGGTGTTTTATAATCCAGTGCCTCACCTGTATATGATACAAACACTGTAGGAATACACAACGTTGTGTTGACAATGAATGCCGGAGAAGATACATCCCAGGCTGAATAGCCACGTGCCTCAAAAGTGTTTCTTATACCTCCGCTGGGGAAGCTTGAGGCATCAGGCTCCTGCTGCACCAGAACCTCGCCTGAAAAGCTCTCAATCATAGCTCCGTTTTCTCCTCTTATAAGGAATGAGTCATGCTTCTCAGCTGTAGCATCAGTAAGAGGATGAAACCAGTGAGTATAGTGGGTTACACCCTTCTCCATTGCCCATGCCTGCATCCCGGTAGCAACTTGGTTAGCTACCTGCCTGGTAATAGGTGTTCCCTCGTCTATAGCTGTCATAACAGCTTTAAAAGCCTCTCTTGAGAGATATCTCTCCATCTTCAGATGGTCAAAAACGTTAACGGCAAAATAAGCCGATACTGTATCCTTCGGCAAATCTACCTCAACCGGGATCCGTCCGAATAATTCTTTTAGTGCACTGAAACGTAATTCTGCCATTTTTTTTAATTTTTTGTCAAATATATATACTATTTTTTTTCATACCTCTATATTTTCATGTTTTTTATTCATTTTTTTATAATTTTTTATTATTACCCCTATTTTTTTAGGGGGTTATACAAATATTTTCATTCTTATATCCCCTTTATCTATAATATTTAATGATCATCCAAAAAGACCTGCCTGATTTCTTTTTACTGAATTTTGTTATATTTGTCGCCTGTATTTTAAAAGCTATAATCAAAAAAATTAAATAGTTATCAGATGTCAATACTTCAGACTTTAAGAGAGAGAGCAGGAGCATTGGTTGCCGGTGTTATTGGTCTGTCACTGCTGATTTTTGTTGTCAGTGACTTCTTTGACAGCAACACAACTCAACGCAGAAAAGCTAAAAAATATTATGAACTGGCGAGAATAGATGGTCAGAGCATCACTTACCAGGATTTTGAAACAAAAAGACAGGAACTGGTTGAGATTTATAAAATGTCTGGTACAACAGAAATTAATGAACAAACGGATGCTCAAATCAGGGAACAGATCTGGCAGCAGTTGCTGGCTGACAAGCTGATGGGTAAAGTTTACTCACAGACCGGTATTGGTGTCAGCGATGAAGAGGTAGAGATGCTTGTCTTTGGTGAGAATCCACATGCTATAGTCAAACAGCTTTTCGCAGACCCGCAGACAGGGATGCTAAACAAATCTTTCCTTATTAACTTCCTTAAGGCTACCGAAACTGATGATGCGACTAAGAAATACTGGCTATTTTTTGAAGATCAGATAATAAATGACAGGCTTAATACAAAACTTATCAACCTGATCTCGAAAGGACTTTATATTACCAAACAACAGTCAGAATTTGAGAGCAACCTGGTAAAACAGAGTGTTAATTTCAGTTACGCAGGCCGTAATTATTCTGCCATATCTGACAGCACCGTAAATGTAACCTCTGATGAGATCAGAAAATATTACGAAAGTCATAAGAAGAACTACAAACGTACACCTCAGAGGGATATGGAATACATCGCCTTTAACATATTACCTTCTGAATCAGACAGGAAAGAATCTGAAACAATGATTAACAATATTAAAAGCGAATTTGCAACTACCCCTGACCCTTTGCAATTTATAAACCAAAATGCTGACACAAGACATACCGGATTTTATAAAAGCTTAAACGAATTACCAGTTAACGTGCGTCCGCTGGCCGAAGAGGGTGACAAATCAGTTGTTGCAGGGCCATTTTTTGAAGATGACACATATAAGATTGCACGTATAATTGATATAGCTGACCGCCCTGACTCAGTCAGAGCAGCACATATTCTTCTTTCACCAGGTCAGACAAGGACTATGACAAAAGCAAGAGCGCAGGCTGACAGTTTAATGCAGCTTATCAGGGAAGGCATTGACTTTAATATTCTTGCGATGGCAAACTCGGATGATCAGGGATCTGCACAAGTCGGAGGCGACCTCGGATGGTTCAGTGAAGGGATGATGATAGTGCCGTTTAACAATGCTTGCTTCTCAGGGAAAAAAGGTGACATTGTTAAGGTAGAGACATCTTTCGGAGTGCATATCATCAAAATACTTGATCAAAGCAAAAAAGTACGGAAATATGATATTGGAATTGTTGACCGTAAGGTTATAGCAAGTGACGCCACCTTGCAGAATATTTATTCTGAAGCTATTCAGTTTGCCGGAAATAATGACACTTATGAGAAATTCAACCAGGCTGTGGCTGCTGGTAACCTGGATAAAAAAATGGCGTTGAATATTGATCCTGAACAAAAAGAGCTTCCGGGGCTTGAAGAGTCAAGAGGTCTTATAATGGCACTATTTCAATTCGGTGAAAAAGGAAAGATTGTGCTTGATGGTAATGACCAGGTAGTATTTGAATTGGGTGACAAATATGTTGTGGCATACTGTACACGGATACAGGAGGAAGGTATCGCTCCTGTAGAATCTGTAGCTTCGGAGATCAGATTCCTGCTGGCCAAGGAGAAAAAAGGTGAGGCAATATCTGCAGAGATGAATAAGCTGATTGGCGAAGGCAAAACGCTATATGACATTGCATCTCGCTACAATACAAATGTTCAGGATGCCAGCGGAATTACATTCAGATCTTATTCAGTCCCCGGTGCCGGGGTAGAGCCTGGCCTTATTGCAGCTGCTTCAGCCTCACAGACTGGTGTACTTTCAAAACCTGTTGAAGGAAATAATGGCGTATATGTCTACGTAGTAAACAGCACTTCACCTTCGGTAGCCGAAGATATTAAGCTGGTCAGCGAAAGGTTGACCTCAAATTATCAGATCAGAGCATCATATGAAGCCTTCGAAGCTTTCAAAACCAAGAAGGAAGTTGTTGATCACAGATACAGGTTCTACTAGACCATAATCATATACTAATAAAGATCCCCGGCAATGCCGGGGATTTTTATTTACTGTCGTTGTCAGGAACTTTGAGTCTCTCTTTCAAAGCCTGCTCACTCATATCCTTTGAGAGGGCTTTTACAAAGTCAGCCGGTAAATTGTATGCATCAAGCATAATAAGCCCGTCAAGGCAATTGTTGAAATCCGGATCTACATTAAATCCGATAATACGTGCATTTACTTCCAGGTATTTCTTCAGAAGGACAGGTATACGATACCCGCTCTCAACATCGCTCACCACCTTTTCAACCTTACTGATATCATGCTCGGCACTGTCAATTATTATCCGGCTGTCAATGCGTTTATCATTACGGGGACTGAATTTTTTCCTTGGTTTGATTAATGCCGCCAGTTCAGCATCATAGTGATTGCTCTTGATAAACTCAACCAGCAGCGATTTCGAAAAACTTGAAAAATCATTACTGATACTAACCGGACCAATAAGATACCTGTAATCTGAATTTTGCAGCAGAACTGTCAGTAATCCTTTCCATAGAAGGAACAGAGGCAGGACTTTTCTCTGGTATTCAGGTACTATAAATGACCTTCCAAGTTCCAGTGTCTCTGCCAGTACAGGTGTAAATGCATTTTTGATGCGAAATAATGAGCTGATGTAAAACCCTTTCAGACCATACTGACTGTAGATCTCTTTCCCTTTTCCAATACGATAAGCACCAACTATTGCATTTGTATCTGTATCAAAAACTACCAGATGATGATAATAAAAGTCAAACTCATCTATATCAGTGGCTCTGTTTGTTCCTTCTCCGACAGCCCTGAAGGTCAATTCCCTTAAGCGTCCTATTTCCCTGAAAATAACCGGTATTACCTGGGTAGGGGCGAAAATGACACTGAGGTTTTTGCTTGCAAAGAGCTCGTAATTATGTCTTACAGCATCAAATTCTTCACGAAGGAGTCTGCTGTCTGTAGCACCTATAACTGGTTCAGCCTTCTTGCTTCTCCGTCGGTTGAAATGTAAAAAGAATGTCCTGGCCTCAAGCTTAGAGCCCAGTGAATATGTTCTTGCCCTCAGGTAACGGCCAAAGCGTGCCATATCGCGAAATTCAGTCTGCTCTCTGACGGAGATGGGTTTTCCGATTCGTACTTTAATATTTTTATTTCGCTTATTGAAAAGTTCTGAAGCCAGTTTGGCTGTACGCAACAGAGGATGTATTCGTCCCAGAATGTGGAACCAGCGCGAGTTTGTACCATGAAAATAGATTGGAACTACCGGTACTTCAGCTGCTTTGATAAACTTGATGGCAGAAGCCTGCCATTCACGGTCAACAATGACATTGGTTTCTGTCTGATATGTTGATACTTCTCCGGCAGGGAAAATTGCCACGACATGGCCCTCTTTCAGATAATTCAACCCCTCTTTCAGACCTTTAAAAGATGTTCTGACATCTTTGAAAGTCTCAAAAGGATTAACAGGGATGACAAAATCTTTGAGGGGATCGATCTTCTGAAGAAGAAAATTGGCCATACCCTTTATGTCATTGCGGCGCGATGTCAGGATCTTAAGTAAAATGAGAGCATCAATCCCTCCGAAGGGATGATTGGAAACAGTGATGAATGGCCCCTCAGCCGGAATGTTGTCAAGATCAATCTCAGGCACCTCATACCTGATTTCAAGTTGCTCAAGTATAGAATTGATAAATATTATAGGATCCTTATCATACGCTGATGAATATACTTTATTAAGTTTATTATAGCGGAAGATCTGCATCAGGGCCTTGGCAATTATCTCTCCGCCTGGAATATTAAGGTTTGTTGCTCTTGCCAGTTCACGTGATGTCAGAAGTTTCATCAGAAAATGATTTGTATTACAAATGTAGATTAATAAAGGTTATTTAAAAAGAGGGTGAAGAACTCCCCACCCTCTGGCAT
>CAZGDJ010000207.1:0-5978 GCA_964524635.1 uncultured Rikenella sp.
GTTGGTACCAGAAACACCACCTTTATTTTGAGTCAGGCGCACCAATGAAGGATCGAGGTAAGTAACCTCATTGTGTAGTGTGAAAAAGTTACCGTTGACAGAGTAGGTGAAATCACCGATCTTGTCTTTCCAGCCGGCTTCAAATTCAAAACCGCTATTGAGAACAGCACCTGCGTTGGCCGTGATGGTGGCAACACCAACTTCCGCAGGAGGGGTGGTTGATACGATAAGGTCTTCGGTCTTCTTGTCATAGTAACCAGCTGAAAAAGAAAGTCTGTCATTCAGGAATCTCATTTCAAGACCTAAGTCTAACTGTGTTGAGGTTTCCCATTTGAGTTTAGGGTTAGGAATGCCAGAAGGTTGAGAACCAAAATCCTGAGCACCATCCTCCACACCATACTGATACCATTGGTTGTTGAATGCGATGGTTGTGTTCCACTGATAGCCGGAAAGCACACTAATATTACCATTTTGCCCCCATGAACCACGGAGTTTCAGGAAAGTGATCGGAACCCGGTCAGCGATACCTTCAAAGAAACTTTCGTTACTGATGGTCCAGCCGGCAGAGACTGACGGGAAGTAGCCCCAGCGATTTTCTGGTGACAATTTGGAAGAGTCGAATGCATCGGCACGGAAATTACCATTAATGTAGTATCTGTTGCCATAAGAGTAACCAAAACGTCCGAAATAGGATATCTCAGTCGATTGGCCGGGCAGATTACCTAAAGACTTAATTGTCTTTTCAGATCCACCAACCACGTTGCTTTTTATATAATTGATATAGCGGAATTGCGGGTCGTATCCTGTCAGAATATCGGGTCCGGAGGCACCGACACTGGCGTTATCCGAATTATTTTCGGTGTAAGACATACCAGCCATGGCTGTGATATTATGCTTATCAATGGTAAGAGTATAATTGGCGAAGTTTTCCCATTGATAATAGAAGCTGGTATTTACATTGGCAGTGAGGTTATAATCCCATGATGATGCCTGTGAGGTGGCATAATATGGAGTGCTGTAACTGTGAGAAGTGTTCTGCGCTACCCTGTAACCGAAACGAGAGGTAATCACAAGCCCTTTCAAAGGCTTCAGGTTTCCATAGATTATACCACGAAGACTGATGCCTTGATTTGAGTTGTCAACACGGTCTCTTTGGAGCAAAGGGTTACCGCTATCGTCTGGTTGCCACTTTGATGTAGCATAGTAGAGACCATTGGTAGGATCTTTAAGTACAGGCCTGCCATCATTATAAGCCTGCAACGTGCCTGGTGCGAAGTCCTCTGGGTTTTCATAGTAAACAGGAGTCAGAGGGTCGAGCGTCATCGCTGAGTTCAACACTGAACCATATTGTGACTGCTGGGAAACTGATTTGGTAGACCAATTCTCGATAGAGTTGTTGGTACCTATCTGTAACCATTCTTTAACATTGTAATCAGCATTAAGTTGAGCAGAGAGACGTTTGTAAACATCCCTGTCACCCTTTACCATACCATCATTTTTCAAATAGCTGACAGATGTGAAAAAATGTCCCAGATCATTTCCACCATCGAAAGTAACAGTATGCTGTGGGCTCCATGAAGGTGCAAATACTACATCCAGCCAGTCAGTGTCGGTTTCACCGTCATAACGTGACGGCAGCATGGCATCCATATCAAACCCAGACATTCTCTTATATGCGATCCAATCGTCTGCCCTGAAGATTTCCGGTTTGTGTGCCAGGCTTTGCATGGTGTACTTCACATCATAAGAAAGGCTGGAAACACCTTTGGTTCCGGATTTTGTAGTGATCAGAACGACACCGTTACCTGCCTCAGCACCATAAATAGCAGCTGAAGCAGCATCCTTTAATATCTCAATAGATTCAATCATAGAAGGGTCAAGGTACTGAATGTTATCAACCTTCAGACCGTCTACAATAAGAAGCGGGCCGATACTACCTGAGTTTGAAGAGTAACCGCGTACGCGTAAGGTTGCACCCTGACCGGGAGCACCTGAATTGGTCAGAACCTGAACTCCGGCAGCCTTACCAAGAAGAGCTGCAGCTGCATCAGTGACTGATACATTTTTAAGAGTTTCGGCCCGGACTGATGCAATAGAGCCGGTAACATCGCTCTTTTTCACAGTGCCGTAGCCAATAACAACTATTTCATCAAGTGCCTCTGTCGATTCTTCAAGTGTGACATCAATAACTGACCTGCCATTTACAGGCACAGTTAAATCAGCATAGCCAACAAAAGAGAATGCCAGTACCGCATCGGCTCCGGGTACTTCGAGAGTATACCTTCCGTCGGCATCTGATAAAGTTCCTTTAGTTGTACCTTCAACTTTTACGACAACACCAGGCATTGGTAGCCCTTCAGCATCTCTTACAATACCGGTGACTCTGATTTGTTGAAGTGTATTATCTGAATTGGAATTCAGATCAGTTGCCCCCAGGTAATATGCATTACTTTCAAAAACACTGAGGACAAAAATGAGAAGAACTAATTTTACAATTAGTGAGTTTTTTTGTATTCCTGGCATAAGCAAAGGAATAGGATTGGTTAGTTTCAATTTCATAGTTAGGTTTTTTGTTTAATTAATCACCCCCTGAATGGGGAAAAGCATAATTTGTTTATTGCTGCTTACAGTTTTACCATACTCTGCAGGCAGGGTTAGTTCAGGTTTCATTGTTTCATAGGCACAGAAGTTTTAGGTTATTGAGGTATCAGTATTATTTAGTCAATTAATGGTTAAAAATTCTGCTTATAAATATATGCATTTTTTTAAAATGTATTTAAAAAGCCCGCTTACCCACCAGAACCCTGATTATTGAGTGTCCAATGTATTATCTATACCTAAGAACAAATTTCACGAATCAAGCAATTTCTTTAAATAATCTGTCACAAGCTGGTATCTGATATCACAAATATGGCAGGTTTTAGGCCTGGAATACATATAGTTATAAGGTTTTACTGTTTTGAATCTGTTACATTCAGGTTATTCTGATATACTTACCTTCGGGAGCAGATAAATCATTGCTGCCTTACAGGAATCACAATCTGTGTGAATGAATGAGCCGGGAATGAATACCTTATCGTGTTGCCCTTAAATTTGATATCAGATGAAGTGCTGTTAACGGCTTCTTCTGCCCTGGGATTACCGGGAGCCGCTATTTTCCCGTTCACCTCGTTTACTTTTGCACTTTCGGTGAATTCACCAGTTTGCAGAATTATGTCTGCCGTGATAGCATCTGTCTCGTGCCTGTTGACCACGTTTACCACCAGTGACCTTGTCGCATCATTATGAATGGCGGTGACATCCAGGTAAGGTATGTCACTGAAGACATTATTGCTGTATTTTTCACAGTTGGTACTGACATCGAGGACGGTTCCCAGACAATTATTGCTGTAAAGGCTGAATGACTTGAACAGAGCATTCTTGTTTGTGCCTTCAGGGGAGTATCCCACCAGGCTTGTAAGCATGGTTATATTAGCCATCCTGACTATATCGGCATGCCTGATAAAGGAGTTAAGGTGCTGTGCCACCATCAGTGAAGCAGTGATACTGTTCCCGAAGCCTGCAGACCATTCATCAAATGAAATATATACCGGCCGTTTTGATCCTGTTTTCATCATCGCCTTCAGGATAAGGGCCTGCACAGTTTCTATTTTCTGGTCAAGGTCAAGACCAAGACACATCATACCTGAGAAGCTCCTGTCATCACCCAGCGCCTCGGTTGCGTACCTGTGCACCGAGAGGTAATCTATGTTTCCTGCCATGTGGGTCAGTACGTAATCATTCCAGTCAATCCAGTTATTATCCGGTTTATAGTTGGAAGCACCACTGGCGATCAGCTTTATGTCTTTATCAACCAATTGCATCAGTTTGGCTGCCTCAAGTGCGAACTTGACATAGTCTTCTGCATTCTTTTGTCCCATCTGCCATGGTCCGTCGATCTCATTTCCCAGGGCCCAGTACTTAACCTTGAATGGTGCCTCATTTCCATATTTCCTCCTCAGGTCTGAATAGTAGGTTCCTTTTTCAATATTGCAGTATTCAATCCAATGCCTTGCATCGTCAAGTGTTCCTGTCCCGGCATTGATGCATATGAAATTCTCGGCGCCTATGAGTTTGCAAAGCTTGACATACTCGTCAGTTCCCATCTGGTTGGTTTCAACCTGATGCCATGCCAGGTCGAGTCTTGACGGGCGCTGGTCCTTCGGACCGATGCCGTCTTCCCAGTTATAACCAGAAACATAATTGCCTCCGGGCCATCTGACAACCGGTATTTTCAATTCAAGCGCAAGCTGAATGAAGTCTTTCCTGAAACCGTTCTCATCAGCAAAAGAAGACTTCGGATCATAAAGGCTGCCGTATACTACGTTACGTATAGGCTCAACAAAAGCTCCGTAGATGTTCGGATCAACAGTGCCGATCTTCCGGTCAAAATCTATTTTTATCACAGCATTTCCCTGTGACATAAGATTTCCCGAAAGGAGTACGGACAGAATAATACAACTGAACAAAAAGCTTAAATTTTTCATTGGTACTTTATTTTAAATTTTATGTTTTTAAAATTTAACTATCGTATAATCAGTACTTTAACAAAGAAATTGCTGCCTACTACTATAAGAGTATTCCCGGCTGATGATATGCCTTTGAGGTCTTCATCAGTGAGTACTGTAAGCCTGTTGCAATGGGGACATGATGGCAGCATCATCATTTTTCCTTTGCTGCATGCAACGAAGAACTCATCATTTACCTTATCGTAAAAGATGTCATTGGGTTGATCGCGGAGGGCACCCTGCATTTCCCTGTCATCAGTATAATCGAGGGTCCTGTCAGTCCATACTTTGCCCTGGCTTGAGAACATAAGCAACGGTGAACCATCATCCCTGAGACCTGTTACGATGATGCGATCTTCAGTTACCAGCACTCTTGTGAACCTGCCGGGCTGGTAATAGCCGCTGTAAACCCTGTTAATATCAAAAATCTCCCAGCCAATTCCGTTAGTTGAATGAATTATCTCACCTTCATCCGTCACCCCAAAACAATCTGACGAGCCGGCCGAGACTGATACTATATTGCCTTTGACACCGGGCAGGGTCTTCCGTAAACCGCCCTGTACATCACCGGTAATTATTTCGCCCCCGTCAGTACCAGCTATAATTGTCTTTTTGAAATAAGTAATGGAGTTGATATCCTTATCAGTACAGCTTTCTGCTTTCCGGTAACTGGCACCGTCAGTGGAAATAACGACAGTACCATTATCTCCCGCGGCAATGATCATTTCATCATCGGAAAAAACAGAGTTGAAGTTTACCCCGGTGAATTTATAGGATTTTACTAGTTCCCCTGACAGTGATAACCTGTCTATCCTGCCATCTGAACCAGCCGCAATGAATTCATTCCCGTACCTGGCTATTCCCCGGTAGCCGTCTTCACGTGCTTGTATCACAGGAGATATAAATAGCAGACCTTCAAGAGCAACAGTCAGTATAATAAGATCAAGGGAGCCCATTCACATAGAGATTTGTTTCAGGTGGCTGTTCGTGGTCCTGCCTGGTATGCCGGGAAGGTCTTTACCCCAGATATCATATATGCCGGCAAGTGCAATAAAACTGGTTCTTATAACACTTTCTTTCATAACTGGCGGTAACAATAAGATATTAAAAGTATGGTTATTGTAGAAAACAATTCTCAAATCAGTTTGAAATTTAAGAAAATCCACGGCCTTTTATGTAATTAAGAACCTGATATTGTTTTCAATTTTTCGTCACAAGCTATAAAAATATTTCATTCACTACAATGAAGGCCTTCCATTATCTGATCATAAAACTCTCTGCCTCTTTATTAAATCCATCAAAAACAAAGAGGGTGTCCCTTTTGAGACACCCTCTTTGACAAGACGCTGAAAATCAGCGAAAAAACAATGTGAACGACGTACTCAATTTGCGTAGTAGGGCAGACTAATGAAATCATAAGTGCTTTCCCAT
>CAZGDJ010000208.1:0-3441 GCA_964524635.1 uncultured Rikenella sp.
GCCAACAATTGTAATATCGGTTGGTGTCAGTTCAGGCATTTAGTATTTCCTGGCGCAAAGGTATGCAATGGAAGGCAAATGGCAAATGGCACCAGGCAAAAGTGAAGGAATGGAAAAAAATCCCCTCGTCTGAGGGGATTTTACTATTTCAGGTTATGCTTCTTTACAAACTCATCCAGTACTTCTTCAAGATTCGGACTGCCTATCTCCTGCAAATCGTAATAAACCCTGGTGTTGGGTTTTTTGATTTTTATTATCCTGTTGAGGTCTATTGGAGTACCAATAACAACTGAATCACAGTCAGTATTATTAATTGTTTTCTCAAGGTCTTTGAGCTGCTGCTCTCCATAGCCCATCGCAGGTAATAATGTACCTATGTTTGGATACTTCTCAAAAGTCTCGGATAGCTTCCCGACAGTGAACGGACGCGGGTCAATCAGTTCAGCAGCACCATATTTACGGGCAGCCACAACTCCCGCTCCTATCTTCATCTCACCATGGGTGAGGGTAGGTCCATCTTCAACAACGAGGACCCTCTTTCCCTTTATTATTGACGGATTGTCAACTTTTATTGGAGATGCGCCATCAATTACAACAGCCTTGGGTGCAACCTTCTCAATACTCTCACGGACAGTCTGGATATCCTCAGGCGATGCACTATCCATCTTGTTTATCACTACCACGTCAGCAAGTCTGAGAGTCACTTCACCAGGATAGTATTTAAGCTCATGCCCTGCCCGATGCGGGTCAGTTACAGTGATCATAAGATCCGGGTTGTAGAACGGAAAGTCATTATTGCCTCCATCCCAGAGTATAACATCACACCCTGATGGATCCTTTTCAGCCGCCCGAAGTATTGCTTCATAATCAACACCTGCATAAATAACATTGCCGCGGACTACATGAGGTTCATACTCTTCCATCTCTTCAACTGTGCACTTATGTTTCTCCAGGTCGGCTACTACTGCATAACGCTGAACCTTCTGTTCAACGAGATTACCATAAGGCATCGGGTGTCTGACAGCTACAACTTTCAGCCCCTTTTTCATAAGAATCTCTATGACCCTTCTTGAAGTCTGACTCTTGCCGCATCCGGTCCGGATAGCGCCAACAGCAATAACCGGTTTGGTGCTTTTTACCATTGTCTCGTTCCAGCCCAGAAGAACAAAGTTGGCCCCGGCTGCATTGACAACGGCACTGACCGCCATGACTCTCTGATACGGGACATCGCTGTATGCAAAAACACAGTCAACGACTTTCAATTCGCGGATCAGCTTTGGAAGATTTTCTTCAGCATAAATAGGAATTCCTGAAGGGTAAAGTTTACCTGCAAGCTCTGCAGGATACTTTCTTCCGTCAATATCAGGAATCTGTGCAGCTGTGAAAGCTACAACATTGTAAAGTTCATTATCGCGGAAATAAGTATTGAAGTTATGGAAGTCCCTCCCGGCAGCTCCAATAATTATTACATTTCTTTTTGACATAAAACCTCCTTGTTATGTTATAATGTTTATTAATTAATATTCAGAAACTTTGGCAACATTCTGCAACAAATGTATAATTTGTATATTATTTGAAAAGTGACTTTAAGCATGTTCTATAAAAATATAGCTTATCATAATATTGTGATATTATGTAAGTTAATAAATCATTACCTTTTTGTTAAATAAATGCTTGATATAAATTTTATACCTTAATTTATTGGCAGAATCTTTGCAGTAATTATTATTGGATGAATGTCCTTGCCCACATATACCTTTCAGGCGACTCGGATAATATTATTATTGGCAATTACATTGGCGATTATGTTAAAGGCCGTGATTATCTGAAGTACCCTGAGAGTATCAGAAAGGGAATCATCCTTCATCGCTATATTGATGCTTTTACTGACAGGCACCCTGTTGTTCACCGGAGCAAAATGCATTTTTCGGGAAGATATCATAAATACTCCGGGGTTATTACTGATATATTATATGATCATTACCTTACGAAAGAGTGGGACCTCTTCTCAAGAAGGCCGCTTGAGAGTGTGACCTATAACTTCTACCGGGCAATGGTAAATAACTACGAAATACTTCCTGAAAGTGTTCGTGAAAAGATGCCTTTTTTCATAATTGATAACTGGCTTGAGACCTACCAGACAAAATCTGGCATTAAAAGAGTTCTGAAGACTCTCAGTTCGTTAACTTCCTTGCCCAAAGAGACACGCTGGGCTATGAGAATGTGGAAGAAGCAGTACTATCCAATCGAAGATGATTTCATGGAGTTCTTCCCTCAGCTCATTAACTATGTTGAGAGTGAATTCGGAGTAGTTCTCTCTCCTGGCATCAGGATGCCATTCTGATCAGCCAAGGTATTCTGACCGGCTGGCGTCAAGCCTGAGGAAGATAAACAGCAACAATGTGAATCCCCATAACGAGCTTCCACCATAACTGAAGAAAGGCAGTGGTATTCCAATGACAGGCATTACTCCAATAGTCATCCCGATGTTGACAAAGAAATGTACAAGAAACAATGCAAAAACCCCATAACCATAAGCTCTTACAAAAGTGCTTCGCTGTCGTTCCGATAGCATTATCAGTCTCAGCAAAAGCCAGACAAAAAGGCCTATTACCACCAGCGATCCTGCAAAACCCCACTCTTCTCCAACAGTGCAAAAAATAAAATCAGTACTCTGTTCAGGAACAAATTTGAATTTCGTCTGGGTACCATTAAGGTAGCCTTTTCCAAGAAATCCTCCTGAACCTATTGATATAAGTGACTGATTAAGATTATAGCCTTTCCCGTAAGGATCGTCATCGGCTCCAATAAGAACATTTATTCTTGTCTGCTGGTGAGGCTCCAGAATATTATGAAAAGCGTAATCCACCGTAGTGAGATAAAGAATGCTTCCCAGAAGAAAGCTATAAATAACCGCAGGCATTCTAAGCCTGTACCTGAAGATATACCACGCAGATACTATTCCGGTAAGAATAACTGATATTACAATAATCATAATATTACTGATACCAAAAAGGTATTTGCCTGTAACAAAGGTGACAGCTCCGCAACCAAACATTATTCCAAGGGCCACGAAGGCAAGAGAGCGGCTTGTGAAAAGCCACACAGCAATAAATGCGAGTAGAGTAAGTCCCAGAGCAACAGCCACATTTCCAAAAAGAAGTGTTAAAATGAAAATGACAATCGCCAGGACTGCCGATATAAAAACATAAAGGCTCATTCCTTCCCTGAACAAGACAATAAAAAACGCAAAATAGGTTATCATTGAACCCATATCAGGTTGAAGAGCAATAAGGAAAACAGGGGCAAGAATAATAGCTGAAGCGGACACCATTGTCCGGAATCCGGTTGCCTGTTGTCTGCGTGAATTTATATATGATGCAAGTGCAAGTCCTGTGGCAAACTTGGCAAACTCAGAAGGCTGAATACTGAATGAGCCGA
>CAZGDJ010000208.1:3451-5974 GCA_964524635.1 uncultured Rikenella sp.
GAACTCAAACCACGATTTTGAGCTATTTACCTCCTTGCCAACAAAAAGCACAAGAAATAAAAGGATGATGAAAACGCCATAGAATAACCATGAGAAAAAGAAATAAAGCTTATTGTCTGTCACCAGCACAAATACTGCAAGGACTATGGCTGCAAAAATCCAGATCAACTGTTTTCCGTACCTCTGTGACAAGTCAATAATTGAATTGTGCTCCTCATTATAAACAGCGGCATATATATTAAACCATCCCATTATCATCATAACAACCCATATGAGTACGGTTGTCCAATCAAGCCTCTTCAATATGCTTCTATTCTTCTCCATCAGGTGTTATTACCATATTGAGCACATAATCTTCAAGGTACTTTCTTTTTATATCACCATTGAGATATCTTTCAATCATCAGACTTGCAATAGGAGCCGCGAATGTAGAGCCGAATCCGGCATTTTCAACAAAAACCGCAATGGCTATTTTGGGATTATCCTTTGGGGCAAATGCAACAAATATTGAGTGATCCTTTCCATGCGGATTCTGCGCCGTACCTGTCTTTCCGCATATAATAATGCTGTCAAGAGCCGCACGTGTTGCTGTTGCGCCGGCGCCACCGTTAACAGCTCCTTCCATTCCTTCAATGACGGCATCAAAGTTGACCTGCTGAATGCCTGTTGTATATTGCCTGGTATAAGGAGATGCCGGCGTACCTTCCTCTCCGATTTTCTTTATGACATGCGGGACATAAAAATAGCCTCTGTTTGCAATGATGGCTGACATATTAGCCATTTGAAGCGGAGTCGTACCTATCTCTCCCTGTCCTATCGCAAGCGAAATCACTGTAAGGGCCTTCCATCTGTCCTTTCCGTAATATTTGTCGTAATATGACCGTGGCGGGATATATCCGGTTAGTTCATTGGGCAGGTCAATACCCAGCTTGTTGCCAAAACCAAATGCAATCAGATAATTACGCCAGTGATCATAAGCTTCCTGTACAGAAACATATTCTTTGTTCTCTAAAATGTTCCTGAATGCATTACAAAACCAGGCATTACATGATATCATAACAGCATCGGCAAGATTTAGCGGGGATCTGTGCGAGTGGCACCCGACAGTCAGTGAGCCGGCATGATATCCCATGCTGCATCCAAAAGTCGACGAGGGCTTTATAACTCCTTCCTGCAATCCGATAAGACCATTCATTATTTTGAAAGTCGAACCGGGCGGATAGGAAGCCATAAGCGCTCTGTCAAAAAGAGGATTGAGGGTATCAGCCTGAAGTTTTGCAAAATTGTCTGACCTTATCCTTCCTACCAGCAACGACGGATCATAGGCAGGAGATGTGACCAGTGAAAGAATTTCTCCTGTGGATGGCTCGATTGCAACAATCGAGCCGGTCTTGCCCTTCATCAGCTTCTCACCATATTCCTGAAGATAAAGATCTATCGTTGATACCAGGTTTGTACCCGGAACAGATACCGTGTCATACCTGCCATCAGCATAGGATCCTTTAATATTATTATGGACGTCAACCAGTGAAATTTTTACGCCTTTCCTTCCCCTGAGGTATTGTTCGTATGACTTCTCTATCCCGCTGACCCCGATATAGTCTCCTGACTTGTAATATTTCTCTTTGGCTATCAATTTGTCATCCACCTCTCCCACGTAACCCAACAAGTGTGCAGCCAACGGCTTTGTGTATTTTCTCAGTGTTCTTGTCTGTGGATAAAAACCGGGGAAACGATAAAGCTCTTCCTGTAACAATCCATAGCTTTCATATGAGATCATCTTCATGAAAGCTGACGGTGCGCGACGGGAATACTCAGTAGCGGTTTTCATCCTGTTCCTGAAATCAGCCATAGTTATCCCAAGTATTTCATTGAATCTTGCTGTATCAAATGCCTCAGTCTGGGCCGGGATAACCATAAGATCATATGCTGCCTGGTTATATACCATTAATTGGTTGTTGCGGTCGTAAATCAACCCCCTGGCCGGGTATTGAGTTTCATACCTGAGCACGTTGTTGGCTGCAGAAGTCCGATAGGTTTTATCTATTACCTGAATATAGAAAAGCCTTATAATAAGTATGACCGCCGCAACCAGCACTAAGGCTATTACAAAATATCTTCTGTTGGAAAAACGATCTTTCATTATTGTTCACTTATTCACGTGACCTTATAAGATCAAGCAGAATAATAAAGAATGTAGAAAACACAGTGCTGATAATTACTCGCAGAAAAGTGCGGAAGAACCCTGTAAAGCTGAATATCTCAATGTAAAAAAGGGAAAGATGGTGAACCAGTATAACCATAAGTGTAATGATGGAAAACCAGCGAAATCCGTAGTTCTTAATCGAAATTGTTGCCCATTGATCACCGGCGTCATGAGTCACATTTAGAGAAAGGAGCCATGGTTTTACAAAACCAGCCATTACCGTAGCAAAAGTATGGACACCCATTGTACCCGAAAACGCATCAATAACAAATCCGGCAATGAAGGAGATGAGAAGCAGAATCCATGAAGGCATGGCT
>CAZGDJ010000209.1:0-5972 GCA_964524635.1 uncultured Rikenella sp.
AAAAATTTATGTCAAATATTAGCGCTGCCGATGTCGCCAAACTGAGAAGAATGACGGGCGCCGGCATGATGGACTGTAAGAAGGCACTGGAAGAAGCAAACGGCGACTTCGAAAAATCACAGGAACTAATTCGTAAAAGAGGACAGGCTATTGCCAACAAGCGTGCCGACCGTGAAGCCACGGAAGGTGTTGTACTGGCAAAAGTAACAGCCGATGGTAAAACTGGTATGGTACTGGTTCTTAATTGTGAAACTGACTTTGTTGCCAAGAATACTGACTTCATAGCTCTGGGTAATACCATTCTGGAAGCTGCACTGGTTGCCAAGCCTGATAACCTTGACGGACTCAGGAACAGCTCTGTAGCTGGTAAGAAAGTTGCAGACCTTGTTTTGGAAAAGAGCGGGATAACAGGAGAGAAATTCGAACTTTCATATTTTGACAAGGTCGAAGCTCCAATGGTTCAGGCATATATCCACCCGGGCAACAAACTTGCCACTCTTGTCGGATTCAGTAAGGCAGGTTGTGATGCACAGGTCTACAAAGACGTTGCTATGCAGGTTGCCGCAATGAACCCTGTTTCAGTTGATAAAGATGATGTGCCTGAGAAGACCCTCGCACAGGAACTGGATATAGCAAGAGAACAGGCTCGTCGTGAAGGCAAACCTGAAGAGATGCTTGAGAAGATTGCCCAGGGAAAACTGAACAAGTTCTTTAAGGAAAGCACTTTGATGAACCAGGAGTTTATAAAAGACAACAAAATGACCGTAAGGCAATATCTTGAGAGCGCAGACAAAGCTCTGAAAGCAACTGGATTTATCCGTTATACGCTCAATATATAATCAAAACCATACACATAGATAAAAGGCTTCCGCATGGAAGCCTTTTGCGTTTTATTATGAGATCAGAAAAAAATCGTACCTTGTTACATTAAATATATCTGACTATGAAAAAGAATATTGGTAAAACAGACATGGCAGTGCGACTGATAATTGCAGCAGTTCTGATTCTCTTTTATTTCTTGTTTAATTTTAAAGATTTCACAGGACTAATAGTAATTATCCTGGTAATTCTGCTCGCTTTAACAGCTTTTACAAGAGTATGCCCTTTGTATTACATTTTCAGAACTGACACTCTGAAAAAAGAAAGCGAAAAACCAGAGTAGAAAGGCTACATAAACTTCTCGGCTTTTGAACCTCCTTATATATACAGGAGGTTTTTTTTCAGCATGTTGGTATGACAACATTTTTTTCTAATTTCGTTTTTTCACAGATAATTTCATGATAATGAATTATAAAAGGATCCTTCTAAAACTAAGTGGTGAATCCGCAGGCGGCGATGATGGCATTGGTCTGGATGCCGGAATACTGACAACTTATACAAAACAGATTAAAAAAGTGGTTGCTGCAGGCTGCCAGGTGGCCATTGTTATTGGCGGCGGAAATATATTCCGGGGTCTTGGTGGAGCCGACGAAGGTTATGACCGCCTTAAGGGTGATCAGATGGGGATGCTGGCTACCGTGATAAACAGCCTGGCGCTTGAAAGCTTCCTTTTAAGGGAAGGCTGTAAAGCTAAGGTATTCACATCAATTCGGATGGAGCCTGTGGGAGAACTCTATAACCGTGACAAGGTGTCTGAATCATTAAAATCCGGCATAGTTTGCATCCTGGCAGGAGGTACCGGAAATCCCTTCTTTACTACCGATACTGCCTCTGCTCTCCGGGCAGTGGAGCTGGGTTGTGATGTATTGCTGAAAGGAACACGTGTTGAAGGCGTTTACAGCACTGACCCAGAGAAAGATCCCACAGCCATAAAGTTTGATAAACTGACTTTCAAAGAGGCTCTCGAAAAGAAACTAAGGGTAATGGACCTGACTGCCTTTGCCATGTGCAGTGAAAACAACATGCCTGTTGTCGTATTTAATATGAATAATGAAGGTAATCTTGAAGCCGTTGTCAGTGGTAAGAAATGCGGCACTCTGATTACTCTCTGAAAGGTTTTTTTTACATTTGCCACCAACAGCATTAGAAACTAAGAATATCAATATGACTGAAGAACTGGAACTCATCAACCTGGAAGCTGAAGAAAAGATGGAAAAAGCTATAAAACATCTTGAATATGAGCTTTCTCATCTTCGCGCCGGCCGCGCTAACCCTTTACTTCTCGATGGCATTCATGTTGACTATTATGGAGTAAACACCCCTCTAGCTCAGGTTTCAAACATAAATACTCCTGATGCAAAAAGCATCCTGATTCAGCCCTGGGAAAAGACAATGCTTGGATTGATTGAAAAGGCTATCCTTGCTGCAAATATTGGAATGACACCTATAAATAACGGAGAGTCAATCCGTATAAATGTCCCGCCTCTTACTGAAGAACGCCGGCACCAGCTTGTGAAACAAGTAAAACAGGAAGGAGAGACAGCTAAAATAAGCATCAGAACATGCCGTAAATGGTACCATGACGAACTTAAGAATCTTTCAAAAGACGGCCTTCCGGAGGACGAGGAAAAGAATGGAGAAAAGATTATCCAGGATATGACAGATAAGCATATTGCCCGCGTTGATAAGGTGGTTGATGCCAAAGAAAAAGAAATTATGACCGTTTGATTCTGGTCTAATCCCCTAAAATTGAAATACCATTCGCTTTTGGCAGGAAAGATCACACTTCTGGTTTTTCTTGCATCAGGCATTTTTTATACATCCTGTACCGGTGACTCAGAAACCATTAAAATTCCGGTTTCTTACCTTTCTTCCAAAGTATATTTTATAGAGATAAATTGCGACGGAAGAATAATCAATACCAGGATTGTTAAATAAAGCATAATTGCATAAAGAAAATCAATCATGGGTGTCTGAATTTTAACTTCCTGCCCTGATCACACCCACTGCAGATTCTGATGGATGAGCGTTCTTTCATTACTGCGGCCCGAAAGCTGTTGTATCTTTCACCATTCCATATATCCCTGAATGACTGCCGGTTAAGGTTGCCCATAACATATTCCGCATTCTTATCATAGCAACAAGGCAAGACATCGCCCTCAACGGTTATGACTGATGTGGCCCACAACCTGAAGCATCCGCGCTTTCGCATGAGTATATTTTTATCTGAGCCATCATGATCGCTGTATCTTGACCATTTTCTATTGGCTGGTGTCCATATGGCATTACGCTCTTTATCAAGAACCTGCATTGTCTTAACGGAGAATGAAGCACCCACAGAACGGGCGAATACCCCAGCTGCTTTTACTTCATGCTCATTATGTCTGCCGATAAGAAACTGCAGCTCGACAGCAACCTTAAGACCATTTCTCCTGACTGCCTCCATGAGGTGATGAATCCCGGCTGTTACTGATGCCAGGTCTCCTCCCCTGCGATAAATACTGTACGTATCCTGGCTAATCCCGTCATAAGAGATTATTATCTTCTTCAGACCTGAGAGAGCAAGATTCTGACAACTCTTTTCGTCAAGAAAATGACCATTTGTCGAAATTACGGGGTTCATCTTCGCATACATCCGTACTATTTCTAAAAACTGCGGATGCATCAATGGCTCACCCTGAAAGTACAGAAATGAAGAAATAGTAGTAGCTGAAAGTTCTCCGGCAATCTTTTGAGCCAGGAGGATATCCATGAATCCTTTCTTTCTTTTTAATTGTCCCGAACCGGTCACGCATTCCGGACAAGACAGGTTGCATATTGACGAGAGTTCAACACTGATAGCCGGTGGCAGTGGCGGATTATGCCTCAACCCGGTGTACTTTGCTGTGCCAAAGGAAAAAAATGAATAAATTGCGTTTATGTACGGATCAGTCATATATATAACAAATGAACAATTTTTTTTCAATCCTGTATAGGGGATATATCTTTTAGGCGGTCATTAAGTTGGACAATTGATCCGTTTTAAACAGTAACTATAAATACATAAGCCGTGAAAAAAAGAAATCTATTTACAGGAATCAGTGCACTTCTCGTCATGCTGCTTGTAGCAGGAGATGCACTTGCCGGGACACCTTCGGCAAAGCCGAAGAAAGACCAGCAACAGGTAACAGTAATAAGGGGTAAAGTTATTGATGCAGAAACAGGGACAGCTCTCGTCTTCGCCGGTGTGGCAGTAAAAGAGACCAATGTTTCGACAGTTACTAACCTCGATGGTGAATTCATTCTCAAGGTTGCACCAGGAGAAGGTAGCAACATTGAATTTTCATTCGTTGGATACAAAAACAAAATTGTGCCCCTGTCAGAAATGAAAACCAACGGTACCAGGAATGTTATTGAGCTGGAACAGTCCATCATACCTATAAAAGAGATAATCATCAAGCCCATGATGCCGGATGAAATTCTCAATGAGACTATAAAACGCTTCAGTAAAAACTATCCTGATATACCAAATGAGATGTCAGGCTTCTATCGTGAGACCATCAAAAAGAACCGTTCCTATATTTCTATAGGAGAGGCTGTTGTAGAGATATTTAAGGCTCCTTATGAAAATGATCTTCGTTACGATGCCGTGCGTATATACAAAGGCAGAAAAAATAACGATGTCGATAAGATGGATACCGTTCTTTTCAAGCTGCAGGGTGGCCCTACAACAGTACTCCAGCTTGACCTTGTTAAAAATCCTGAATCAATCCTCACCTATGATGCTATTGAGCAGTATGACTTAAAGCTTTCTAATATTGTTGTCATTGATGACAGAAAGAATTATGTCATTGAGTTCGTACAAAGAAGTTCAGTATCGAGCCCAATGTTTATTGGTAAGTTCTATATCGATGTTGAGACTTATGCAGTTGCCCAGGTTGAGTTTGGCTTTAATCTTGCTGACAAAGAAGCCGCATCATCAATGTTTATCAGGAAGAAACCTATAGGCATGCATGTAGTCCCGGAAATTACCTCCTATCTCGTTCGTTATCGCGAAACAGATGGCAAATGGTACTTCAACTACTCAAGGGCTGAGGTGAAGTTCAAGGTTGACTGGAAGAAGAAACTCTTCAATACCAATTATCTAACCATGTCTGAACTGGCTGTTACGGACCGTACTGAGGAAGATGTTCTGAAGTTTGCAGCTAAAGAAAGAATCAGAACAACAGATGTATTTACCGAAGAGGTAATGGCATTTGCTGATCCTAATTTCTGGGGTGACTATAATGTTATTGAACCCGATCAGAGCATTGAATCGGCAATAAAGAAACTCAGCAGGAAACTTAAGTTTAGTGACAGGACAGAATAAACATTGAGCGCGCTGAATGGTTACCGACAGTGATATTATAGGGAGGATCCGGAAAGGAGACAAAAAGGAATTTGAGATCCTGTTCCGGTCCTCTTATTCAACACTGGTAAAATATGCGCAGACAATACTTAAAGATTATGACACTTCTGAGGAAATAGTTCAGGAACTCTTCTTCAGATTGTGGCAGGACAAAGAAAACCTGCATATTGAAAGCTCTTTGAAAGGCTATCTCTTCCGATCGGTTCATAACAGATGCCTTCATTATATTGAACATCTGAAAGTTATGGGCAAGCATGCCGGCGAAATAACAGCTACAATGAACGAGACCATCGAACCAGTAACTGAGGCAATTTACTATTCTGAGTTACAGGAAAAAGTCTCGAAAGTACTTGCAAGCCTGCCTGATAAATGCAGGGAGATATTCAAGATGAGCCGATTTGATGGAATGAAGTATTCCGAGATTGCTGATAAGCTGTCAATATCTTTGAAAACCGTGGAAGCAAATATGGGAAGAGCTCTTAAGGAGTTCAGAAAAGCATTAGCAGAGTGATGAAAAAGAAGGATGAAATAGAGAAAATGACAGACAATGAGTGGGCTGATGCAGCTTCATGGCTGTCTGGTGAAGAGACTGCCAGGGCAGATGCCGCGCGTTTACTGCTCGACGAAGAGAAAGAAATTATGAAAAAGTGGAATGATATAAAGATGACAGATCCGGAGAGAAAGATAGATGTTGACAAAGCATGGT
>CAZGDJ010000210.1:0-5953 GCA_964524635.1 uncultured Rikenella sp.
CTATTTCTATCCTTGCCTGCAAGGCCCTGACAATACCGTTTCCAAGTATTGAAGCCGTCTCCAGCGGAGCATGGAATGATCCTCCGTGGCTGGCCGCAACGAAGTCCCATCTCCATTGTGCCTGTCTTATGAGAGAAAGTGTCGTCTTCATTTGTTCTGTTGTGGCTCCTGCTTCCCAGGCCATACTGGCTTCATAATGTGCCTCGACAAGGAATTCTTCAAGCTGGTTCTTCAATCCGGCTACCCTGTCCTGCCTGTCATAAACATTTTTCAGAAGTTCCTCTTCGCTCTGTCTGTGACAAACAGCACATGTTGTGGATATCGAATTAAGAGGGCTCTGAACATGGTGACTGGTATATTTAACGCCTCCTTCGGCGATGTACGGCATATGGCAGTCGGCGCATGCTACTCCTCTCTGGCTGTGAATGCCCATTTTGAAAAGCTCATAATCAGGATGCTGTGCTTTCAGCATTGATGCTTTGCTGATAGAATGTGTCCAGTCGCTGAAACTATAACTGTCATAATAGCTTTCAATTTCGTCAACCGTCGTGCCTTTGTCCCAGGGGAAGGTCAGGTATTTTCCATCTCCCTTGAAATAGTACTCCACATGGCATTGGGCGCATACCAGGCTGCGCATATCCTGGTGTCCTGCTTCAGAGATATTCCTACCCTGTCTCTCAAAGGCTTCTCTCAAGGCCGGTCTGGTTATGGTAAGAGTCATATCCTCAGGATTGTGACAGTCAGCACAACCAATGGGGTTAGTGATCTCAGGGCCCAATGATGCCCATGTGGCCTTATAAAAGCTTTCAGCGCCCATTTTATTTATCATGCGTGGCACATCAGGACTCTTGCATGTCCAGCATGTGGCAGGCTGAGGCCCTGCATCAGGCGTCATAGGGGCACCTGTCCTCAGGGTGTTTCTTATATCATCAATGGCATGAAAATGACCTCTGGCCTGATAATAGTCTTTGGAGAATGCATATCCTGCCCAAAGGACAACAAGCTCAGGGTCCGTCTTCAGTATATCTACAGGTTTACTGCCTGCATATCTGCTATGGAATGATGTATCAGCAGTCAGAAGGAATGACTGGTATTCACGAGGGTAAAACCGACCCCAGATGCTGTTGTCAGATTCATAGGGCTTCAGGTCAGTAGGAGGTCTGTATGCATATTTTGCTTCGCTCCGTCGCTCAACTATTGATGAGGCTAGCATCCCCAGTGCAAAAACAAAAGCAACTGTAGCCCCGAAGAGCAGCCATCCGAACCACGGCTTTTCTGATATTTTGTCTTTTATGCTTTTCATTAAGTAGCAGGTATTGATTTGATTATAGGTTATCTTTTAATCCGGGTGTAATAGCCGCGGGAGTCGAAGAGATACTGTTTACACGTTCATGTGGCGTAGTCCGGTGGCAATCAAGACATTCTCTGTCCCTTCTTTCCCTCATAGCCTCTTCCGGCATCCCGGGACTGTCACTGAAAAGAGATGAGTGACAGCGCAGGCAGTTATCATGTACAACCTCTCTGCCTGCCTCTCTTATATATATAGCCTGGGCTTCATTCCTAAGTGTAAAGACAGTTGAATGCCTGAGTCCGTCTTTCGCTTTGAAGTAGTACTTGTTTATTACGTTGTTGTGAGGTACATGGCAGGCGTTACAATCCGTTATACTGCGATGGGCGCTATGAGCCCATGTTGAATACTGTGGCGTCATTATATGACAATTAATGCAAACCCTTGGATCATCAGAGAGATATGAGGTTGCATTGGATATTTTAAGAAGGAAAAGGAACAGGCCTGTGAAAGCTCCTAATATGATTATGACGGGTATCCGCCAGGCTTTAGGCGGACGAAGCATACCGAAAATGTTGCCGGACCCTTTCATAAAATGCAATATAAACAAATGCCGGCGAAATAAAAAGGGGATGATTTTCTGTTATCCCCTGCTATATTAAGCTTTACATAAAATTCATGAAACAGAGTGCCACCAGGGCAGTGCCATACCTCTTGTCAACGGTAAGAGACTCGGTGCTGACAATAGGCTCACCAAGATAATACTTGGAAAATGTACGTTCATGCAGGTCTTTCAAAACAGTATAAAGCCTTTCTTCAAGAGCTTCCATGTCAAAATAACCAGCAAGCTCACAAACAAGCCCGCCTATTTTCTCTTCGCACGTGTCGTCTTTGTACATCCAGGCATATATAATGCCAGCTGAAATATGTTCTCCGTAATAACCGTGCGCAACCGCCATAATTGTATTGAGCTCAGAACCATAAGGTGGCATATCAATATCATCAAGAGTGACCAGCTTTGCTGTTGCAGGCAGTACTGAGGAGTAATTCAAAATATTGTACTCAGCAATACCGGCATCATACAATGCCATATGATACGATCCGGGGTGAATAGCATATTCACTGCAACCTGATCCTTTCGTCGAAAAGAATTCATGTGGAATTCTGTTCTGGGTAACTTTAACCATCTTCTTTGCTTTAAATTGTTTAAGTTAAACTTACGCCTGTTTTTGCGGCCTGCAAATATACCTAAAAATGAATAATTCAATAAGCCTGTCTGTATATTTATCACCGGATTGGTAATAATATTTTCTAATAAGGACAACTGTTAAACATTAAGCAAGAGGATAGCATATAAGTTAACACCTGACTTTTTTTTATAATTTCATGACGGATATATCCTATATTGTTGAATTGAATTATATATTGGATACAGTTACTTCAGTTTAGCTGAACGCGTATGGTAAGAAGGCTACTATTTATTGTGTGCTTAATTATATCAGAGATGGCGGCTCTTTCTGAGATAAAGGATATTGGTACGCCTCTTATACGCAATTTCTCAAAGCAGCAATACAGAGCAGGAACGCAAAGCTGGGATATAGCCCAGGACCAGAGAGGATTCATGTATTTTGCAAATAATGAAGGCTTGTTGGTTTTTGATGGAGTACAGTGGCAGCTGTATAAAATGCCAAACTCGTCGATGGTAAGGTCAATATATATTGATGAAAACGGGAATATCTACGTAGGTGCTTATAATGAGATTGGCAGAATGGTAATTGGCGCTAATGGAAGGCTGGTCTACGAGTCTTTGAAAGACAAAATCCCGCAGCAATTCAGGAATTTTGATGATGTCTGGAACATTATGCCCTTTCAGGACAGAATCGTGTTTCAGTCATACAATGGCATTTATGTCCTTAATAAAGATCAGTCTTTCACCATATTAAAGGCACCTTCACGTTTCCCGAACTCTTTTAATATAAAGGGTCACCTTTATTTCAATGACGTGGAAAACGGTTTGTTTGAATTTGACGGCAAATATTTAATACCTCTGAAAGGAAGCAATAAGCTTGTTGGAAAGGATATCAATTCTGTAATGCCTTTTGGTGATGGTAATGAGATTTTGATTGGAACGCTTGGAAAGGGGCTTTTTATATATGACGGATCAGGGCTAAGGGAGTGGAATGTTCCTGTCAATGAAATGCTTAAAAAGAGTCAGATATTCAGTGCAACTACTCTGCAGGATATTTATTATGCTTTCGGCACTATTCAGAACGGAGTAATAATCATAGATCGTGATGGAAAGCTGGTACAGCATATCAACAATAAAAATGGTCTTCAGAATAACACAATTCTGACAACCTTTGCTGACAGATCAGGTAACCTCTGGCTGGGTCTCGACAACGGAATTGATTACGTGACCACCAACTCACCGGTAACCTTTTTGAAACATCCCGACGGTCTCGGGGCGGGATATGCATCACTTATTCATAAAGGAAAACTTTATCTCGGAACAAACCAGGGTCTTTTTGTAACTGATTGGAATGATGGGGAAAAAGTAACTAACTACAGATTAATATCCGGAACTTATGGTCAGGTATGGTACCTGGGTGTCCATAATAATGTACTTTTATGCGGGCATAATAACGGAACTTATATCATAGATGGTGAGAGCGCACAGATCATAAGCGATATACCGGGTGGATGGAGATATCACATTTTTAAGAACAATACGGGTTACATGATAGGAGGTACTTATAGCGGACCTGTCCTTTTCAAATGGGAAAATAATACGTGGAAATTTGACAGAAGAATATCCGGATTCAATGAATCATTCAGGGTGTTTGAAGAAGATGACAACGGAAATATCTGGATGAGTCACGGTTTCAAAGGTATCTTTAAGGTAAGATTGAATGATAGACTTGATTCTGTTGTTTCTTCCCGGTTTTATTCTCAGGCTGATGGTTTTCCTACAAGTTATAACCTGAACGTCTTTAAAATAGGTGGAAAAATAATCTTTACTTCCAATATTGATGGGGTATTTGAATATGATCTTCAGACTGACGCCTTTAAACCTTCAGCATATTTTAACCAGTTGTTCAGTCCGCTTAAGGGCATTTCTTACCTGAAAGAAGATCCTAGGGGAAATTTATGGTATGTTTCAAACAACCGCATCGGCGTTTTCAGAAAACAGGAGGATCTTAGTTTTCAGCATGTGACATCACCTTTTACGATACTGGCAGGGAAGTTCATAAATGGTTTTGAATATGTTTATCTCTATTCCGATGATGACCTTTTTATCGGCATTGAGGATGGTTTTGCCCACTATTCTCCCAATGCTTATTATTTGAGCTACCCTGAATTCTCAGCTTATATCACAGAGGCTACCGTAATTAACCTTGACAGCACGTTTTATTATGGTAACCCCGGCAAGAATGATGAAACGGAGTACAGCTTTCCTTACAATAAAAACCATTTCCGATTTTCTTATTCAACACCAGTTTATGATAATCCAGGAAATATTGAATACAGCTACAAGCTGTCGGGTTCTGATTATGACTGGTCAGATTGGAGTAGTTCATTCTCGCACGAATTCTCGCGTCTGCCCGAAGGCACTTATGTGTTTATGGTGAAAGCAAGAAATCAGCTTGGAAATGAGAGTCTGACTGATCAGGTTGAGTTTACAATCCTTCCGCCCTGGTACAAGTCATTGGTAGCTTATATTTCATACATAATCCTCATCCTTGCGTTTCTGCTTTTACTCGCATGGGCAATTCATAAGAGAGTTGATGCCCTGAACCGCCGCGAAAGACTAAAGCAACTGAAGGCATATCGGGAAAAGGAGAAGGAATACATAAGGCAGGCACTGCTTTCCGAGAAAGAGATCATAAGCATGAAGAATGAAAGACTCAGGCTTGAGATGATACAAAGGGACAAGGAACTGGCCAACCAGGCAATGAGCATGATACGCAAGAATGAATTCCTGACCAAACTGAAAGATGAGCTTCAAAACCTGAGAAAGAGCGTGCATGATGAAAACACAAACGAAAAAGTTATCGGAATCATTTCTAAAATTAACAAAGAGGTAGGTCACAATAAACAACGCGAGGTATTTGACAGAGCATTTGATGAGGTGCATGAGGATTTCATGAACAGGCTTAAGTCAAGATACCCGGCATTAACGCCTACTGAACTCAGGCTATGTGCTTTTTTGAAAATGAATATCTCAACAAAGGAAATCGCGCCACTGATGAATATCTCAGTCAGAGGCGTGGAAATTTGCCGCTACAGGGTGCGCAAAAAGCTTGGCATTGACAGAATGACAAACCTGACAAGCATGCTTATTGACCTTCAGTAATTGAATGCCCTATGTAGTAATGCATTTTTCGCATGATGTATTAAAAATCTTACTTTCCAGTTTATTAAGTATCATAAAATGAACAACATAGTACTATGAATGTAGTATTATTGATGTATTTATGTTTAATCATTGATGTATTTTTGATGTAACAGTTATATTGCGTTCGCAGTTTTTATGGCGTTACTTTCCGAAACCAAAGCAACAACAGGGTTGTGTTGATCCAATTCCTGTTATTAAAAACCTAAATCCTAATAAAAATCTATGAAACAAACAGTCTTAATCCTTTTATTGATCCTGTGTACTCTGGG
>CAZGDJ010000211.1:0-5952 GCA_964524635.1 uncultured Rikenella sp.
AGATAAAAAAGGGGTTCTTTTCAGAGCCCATTTAAACCAACCAATTGAGTAAGAATCTCATCCCGGGTAGTCTTTCAGCAACCTGCTGCGTGATGTGTGACGCAGACGGCGAATTGCTTTCTCCTCCGATGAAGGCGTACGTTCATTCTACTGATCAAAGCGGGCAAATACCTTGTTGATATTATTATCGAGCCCACCTGGTACAACAGATATCTGATACCTGAAAAGGGGATCTATATCCTGGCAAGCCGGAACCTGGCAAAAGAGTCACAGTGAATATGCCGGTGACAGGATAATGAATGATATAATATTTCAGTAAAACATTTTTTCAATGATAATTTTTTCTGGTTATCTTTTTCTAATTTTAAGCATACTTTTATATTGAGTTAAAGAAATTAAACAGATATCAGATATTTGTTACAATATGAGGGCAGTCATAATAGATGATGAAAGGCTTTCGAGAGAAGTAATATGCAATTGCATCAGGGAATACTGTCCTGATGTTGAGATTGTTGCCAAGGCCACCTCGGTTAAGACCGGATATAATGTGATCCGCAAGTTCTCCCCCGATCTGATTTTCCTGGATGTTGAGATGGCAGACGGCAAGGGGTTCGACCTTCTGACAATGTTTGACAGAATTGAATTCAAAATCATTTTTGTAACCGGCTACTCTGACTATGCAATAAAAGCTTTCAGGATCTGTGCCGTGGATTATCTCCTGAAGCCTGTGAAGGCTGATGAACTGGTGGAGGCTGTTCAGAAAGCCAGGGTTATGAACGGCTCTGGCGTTCGTACGGATTTTCTTGAGGCATTGATGGAGAATCTCAGGAACGGTAAAGCGCATAACAACACATTAATAATACCCCACCTGAAAGGATTTGAGGTGCTTAAGGTTCAAGAGATAATCATGTGCCAGGCAGACGGTTACTGTACAAGCTTCTATGTCAGTGGCAACCGGAAGGTTGTCAGTTCAAAGAATCTCAAACATTTTGATAAGCTCCTTGAGGATCAGGGATTTGTGAGAGTGCATCACTCCTACCTGGTCAACATGAATCATATCAGCGGCTATACCCGCCAGGGTGAGATCTTTCTTTCCGAGTACCTTAAGGCCTACCTGGGCGACTCATACAAGAATGAGTTTGTGAGAAGGATGGGGAATAGATAAAGCTTAAACCCTACATGGCAGTCAAAATGCGTTTCTGATAAAACTATCAGAATAACCTGATTAAATAATTGATCGCCAAGACTTTAATGTTAGCTGCCATAGAGATTGTTTTCATGTATGCCTGATGAGACTTAGATCTTATACTTTATTGTTGATATCAATACAATGGACAATATTGCTGTAGCTAAGAGCATCCTTTTTAATGTCTGCTGAAAGCCTGGATTTGACACCTTTAACAGAAGATTATATCGATTCTGCAATTATAAAAATCAGTTAAGCTAATACCACCTGCATCCTGAGAGTACTCATATGAACCTATAAGCTTTCTGATGTTCTGTTAGCTCTGGGAGGGTATTTGTTTGCTTAAACCAGTCATCTGTTATTTCTTGCAAGTAGAAAACATATTTATCTATAAAATTATCATCCCTTGAAAAGGATGATAATCTCATTTATTGTTGCCGCCACATCTAATAAGCACTACCCTTTAATATAATACGTAAATTTCATTTAAGGTAATTATCATCTGCATAAAATCTAGTCAAAACTTTACATCATCTGATCGCAAATAACCTAACTATTACTAACATGAAAGTACAAAAGCATTTACCCAATCCGTCATTTATTAAGTATTGTACGATTGTAGTATTGCCTGTCATTTTCCTGGTAAGCTTTACAGCATGTGCTGTCAAGATGCCCGCAATGACTGCAGGTACAATAGATAAATTTGCCTTAATGTCAACAACTGTAAACTTTGTTACTCAGACTGGCATAGGTGGTCCTGCAATAGCTGCCAGGACACAATTTAACAATAGATCTGAGGAAATAAATAACCTGATGACATATTTTGTTGACAGTTTACATCAAGCTGTTGCTGATAATCTCAAAACCCAGCTGGGTTGTGAAGTATTATACGGAAACGAACTCCATGCCATTCCTGGTTACAGCGTATTGAAAAAGGAATATGAAAGAGCTGATGCGTTGAATAAGGAAGATGAACATTTCCCTGAAGTAGTTATTTCATCAGGAGATTTTAACTTCTTTGTTGCAGAAACAAAGAAAGGAATTATTGCGCACGGGGGAGAAACAACTCCCATTGCTCCTGAAGAATTACAGGCAGCTATTCCTGATATCTGCAAGGAGCTTGGAGTACAATATGTCGGTGTTGCAGAGTTTGTGCTCTCAGGGTATAAAGATGTCATTTTTCTTGCACCTACGACTTATGTAATCTACAGATTCTTACTGTATGACCATTTTGGAGAGCTTATTGCATCAGGTTCATTCACAAACAGAACTGATAAGATAATTGAGAGCGATATGTCTGGTTCTTATGAGAACATGATAAGAGCATATCTTTATAACCCGCAGTATTTTGAAATACATGCTGTTTCTGTAAAAAAGAAGAAATAAAACAATCCATCTATAATACTATATCTGCTATGAAAAACATCTTGTCTTTACTAGTTTTACTTATTCTGACATCAGGAAGCTATTCTTCATTTGCCCAGAAAAGCAAACTCTATCTGGAAGAGGGGCGTACCTATTCAAAGGGGAAGATATTCCTGAAAAAGTCTCTGATTTCAATACCGGCAAAACAGATTACCCTTGTCAATGACACCACAATTTCTTACACTAATACTGAAACAGGAGCACATAGTACATTAAATGCTTATGACGGACCAGTCAACTACCTCAAAATAAAGTCAGGCACCAGGGCGCTGGAGTTTGGATTATATGGTGCAGGAGTCGGATTATTGTCATCTGCTTATGCTCTGCTTCAAACTGAGTTGGATTATGGATCAGGAAGTACTTCTGAGTTTGCTGTACCGTTTCTTGTCGGATTTACTGCAGGAGGAGCAGCCATAGGAAGTTTAATAGGAGTGTTTTCCTCAAAGTATAAAAACTATTACATTAAAGATAGACCTGTTGCCTATGATATGGATATTTATCCGGTTGTATACAGCGGTCAGGCAATAGGACTGGGAATGCATATAACCTTCTGACCTGCATCGTAAGGCAGTAGTTTAACAAAAGCTGTAATTATCAAAGTCATAACGAATCAATGAAAATTATCATCAAAGCTGTTTTGATAATTCAACTCTGCCTTATAAGCTACAATTCCGCAGCCCAGAAAAGCATTCAATACCTTCAGCCAGGCAGACTTTATTCGAAGGGCATTGTATATGCAGAAGAACCAATGATACTAAAATCCGTAAAGAGACTGACCCTTGTCAATGATACTATACTTAATTATACTGATCCCGAAACGGGCATGCAAGTCTCATTAAATGTTTCCGATTTGCCGGTTAGTTATGTGAAGGTAAGAACCGGTACAAGAGCAAGGGATTTTGGATCTATCGGTGCTGGTATTGGATTTGTTTATTCAATGACTGAGACATTTCAAAATGGTTCTCAATCCTCGCCAATAATGGATATTTTAATGATTACGTTAGGAGGTCTTGTTGCCGGAGAATTAATTGGTGTCATGTTACCAAAGTATAAAAACCTATATTTCCCAGATAGTTTCAAAGGAAACAGGGTTGAATTTTCTCTGGTTTCTTACAGAGGAGGAGAAACAGGCGTAGGATTATATATTACGTTTTAATCCGGATCCGGAATAATTACAAATCGATGAAGGAGAAATCAATAACTGTGTAAATAACATCAATAGATCAATTCCCACCTTGCCTGAAGGAATTTAATGAACCAGGGAAGGAGTTCGGGAAAGACTAACTGGTTTTATTGTTTTACATGGCTGAGACGGTGGGGCGTTCCAGGGTTCCAAGGTTTAAAATCAACTAAACGACTAAACGCATCAACGAATCAACAAAAAAGGGACACATCACTGCGTCCCTTTATACTAAATGAGCATTATAAACTATCCCAGGTAGCCTTTCAGCAACCTGCTTCGTGATGTGTGACGCAGACGGCGAATTGCTTTCTCCTTTATCTGGCGGACTCTCTCACGGGTGAGACCAAATTTTTCACCTATCTCTTCAAGTGTCATCTCCTGGCATGCAATGCCGAAGAAATAACGAATTATATCTCTTTCTCTCTCAGTAAGAGTTGCAAGAGCCCTGTCAATCTCTTTCGATAGTGACTCATCAATAAGCAGCTTATCTGCTATTGGTGAGTCAGCGTTCGTGAGAACATCCAGCAAACTGTTATCCTCACCCTCAACAAAAGGTGCGTCAACAGATACGTGACGTCCGGAGACCTTCAGAGTATCAGCCACTTTCTCCTTAGGGAGATCAAGCACTTCTGCAAGCTCCTCCGGTGAAGGCGTACGTTCATTCTCCTGTTCAAAGCGTGCAAATGCTTTATTGATCTTATTGAGTGAGCCTACCTGGTTCAACGGAAGACGTACTATCCTTGACTGCTCTGCGAGAGCCTGAAGAATAGACTGTCTGATCCACCATACAGCATATGATATAAACTTAAACCCACGTGTTTCATCAAATTTTTCCGCTGCCTTGATAAGGCCGAGATTGCCCTCGTTTATGAGGTCGGGGAGGCTTAGACCCTGATTCTGATATTGCTTGGCCACTGAGACAACAAAACGTAGATTTGCTTTTGTGAGCTTCTCCAGAGCTGCCCTGTCACCCTTCTTTATCCTTTGTGCTAATTCAACCTCTTCCTCAACCGATATCAACTCTTCTTTACCAATTTCCTGCAGATACTTGTCCAACGATGCGCTTTCACGGTTTGTAATGGACTTGGTAATTTTAAGTTGTCTCATTCTGATTTACCCCTTCAAAAAATTTTCGCAAAGATACTGCTTTTCAAATTAATAATCAAATAAACTATTCTCAAACGCTTCCAGGAAAAACGTCTTACGTATCATCCTGACTTATAGATAATTATTGTATCCTCCGCATTACCTCCTTGTCTGGTACTTAAAGTACATTCCGTCAGGTGTATAGCCTTCAACCGATGAGAGGTTCTTTTCTTCATCTGTAGCTTTGCGTATGTCAGTGCCACTATTTACCTTCTGTCCGTTGACAGTTATTACCACTGTTCCCTTGGTCAGACCCAGATCCCGTATGCGTCCCTCTGACACTGAAGTAATCTTTACCCCGCTATCAGTCTTCAGCTGTCTCTTTTCCTCCGATGACAATGGTGCAAAAGTGGCACCAAATACAGTAACGCTCGTTGACCCCGGAGCAACTATTCCTGTCCCTCCTTCAAGATTGCGTAAAGTAACCATAGTTTTTCCCGGCTTGCCTTTACGCAGGTATTGAACTTCAATCCTGTCACCCGGTCTGTGATTATTAATTTTCACCTGTAGGTCAGAAGGCGTTTCAACCGGTTCGCCATTGATAGCAACAACAACATCTTTCGGTTCAAGCCCCGCAACTTTTGCTGCTCCATCAGGCAATATTTCATCAAGGTAAGCCCCCTTTATTTCTTTAAGGTTCTCACTCTCAGCTATCTCTGCCGTTACCTCACCAATTCTCACTCCCATTAGTCCACGCTGTACTTCACCATACTGTTTAAGATCCTCATAGACCTTTCTAACAATAGACGTCGGGATAGCAAAAGAGTTGCCTGCATAAGCTCCACTTGGTGAAATAATAGCGGAGGTGATACCTATCAGTTCTCCCTGCACATTAACCAGGGCTCCTCCACTGTTACCCTGGTTCAGGGCAGCATCTGTCTGGATGAAAGATTCAATGTTATATCCGTTTTCCTGCAATCCAAGGCTCCTGCCTTTGGCACTTACGATGCCCGCGGTTACGGTAGACGTCAGATTAAAAGGATTTCCTACTGCAAGAACCCACTCTCCCAAT
>CAZGDJ010000212.1:0-5910 GCA_964524635.1 uncultured Rikenella sp.
ATGAGGTATTCATGGGATAAAACAGCCGAAACAATGTGGAACTGCATTACCAAAGCCCTGGAGACTGCCCGATGACCCTGAAACCATTCCATCAACACAGACTCACCGAGGCCGGCTGCGACGAAGCTGGTCGCGGCTGCCTCGCAGGACCCGTTTTTGCAGCAGCGGTTATGCTCCCTGCAGACTATACCAATGACAACCTTAACGACTCCAAGAAACTGACAGCCCGTCAGAGAGAGAGACTGCGAAGCGAGATCATGAATGACGCAATAGCCTGGAGCATAGCCTCATGCAGCAATACTGAGATCGACACAATGAATATCCTGAGAGCTTCAATTACAGCAATGCACAGGGCATTGGATGGTCTGACAGTTGTTCCCGGACTGCTTCTCATTGACGGTAACAGATTCTACCCGTACAAAAACATCCCTTATGTGACTGTGGTCCATGGTGATGCAACTTATCTCTCGATAGCTGCTGCATCAATTCTTGCCAAAACTGAACGTGACTTATTCATGGAAGAACTCGACCTTGAATTTCCATATTATGGCTGGAAACATAACAAAGGATATCCGACATGTGAACACCGTAAAGCAATATTGGAACACGGAGTGTCACCATGGCACAGACTTACATTCAACCTTCGCGAACTTCAGACCGAACTCCGTTTCTTATAAAATGTTAAAGAGGTTTTATCTAAAGTCTAAAGTAATATCTTTGACACGATCGAACATAAACAATCTAAAATTTATAGCATGAAAAGATTCTTAACTCTGGTAACAGTTCTGATTACTCTTACCGGCCTGAAAGCAAGAGCTGATGAGGGTATGTGGATACTCCCGCTTCTTGAAAAGCTTAATGTCGGCACCATGACAGATATGGGGCTGAAACTATCTGCTGAAGATATTTACAGCATTAACAAGGCAAGCATGAAAGATGCCATTGTCATCTTCGGCGGAGGATGCACAGGAGAAATAGTCTCTGCTGAAGGACTGCTTCTGACTAACCACCACTGCGGCTATGGATCAATTCAAAGCCATAGTACAATTGAGCATGACTATCTTACAAACGGCTTCTGGGCGATGACGCGCGGGGAAGAACTGCCAAACCCGGGATTGAGTGTCAGTTTCCTGGTAAGAATAGAAGATGTTACCGGACGTGTTCTGGGTAAAGTTAACTCCACAATGACAGAACAGGAACGAAGGGATGCTGTCACAGCTGAAAGCACTGCCATCACTATGGAGGCAACAAAAGACACTCATTACCGTGCCCGTGTTCAGGCTTTCTATGGCGGCAACCAGTATTTCCTTCTTGTCTATGAGATTTACAATGACGTGAGACTCGTTGGTACACCTCCCAACTCTATTGGCAAATATGGTCATGATACTGACAACTGGATGTGGCCCCGTCATACCGGAGACTTCAGCGTGTTCAGGGTCTATATGAGCCCTGACGGCAAACCGGCTGAATACTCAAAGGATAATGTTCCTCTGAAACCAAAATACTTCCTTCCTGTATCACTAAAAGATCTTCAGAAGAATGACTTCGCAATGGTAATGGGTTACCCGGGTGGCACAACACGCTATATGACCTCTTATGAAGTTAATGAAACGATGAATATCACCAATAAGAACCGTATCAAGATTCGTGGCATTCGTCAGGATATATGGATGGAAGACATGCTGGCAGATCCGAAAGTCAATATTCAGTATGCGTCAAAATACTCAGGATCATCAAACTACTGGAAATTCTCTATCGGCCAGAACCAGGGACTTACACGTCTTCACACCGCTGAAAAAAAGGCAGCTTTCGAGGCTGATTTCATGAAGTGGGTAAAAGCTGACGCATCACGCGTTGAGAAATATGGTAATGCCCTGTCGCTAATCGAAAATGCCGTCACCTCAAGAGCAGAGAAATTCAACGCTCTGCAGTACCTTAATGAGACTTTCAGATCATGTGAGATACTTTCTGTTGCCGGTATTTCAGGTACAATGGAGGAGACTTTTTCATCAGGAGACACTGCAAAAATCAGGGAGTTTAAAGAAAGAATTGAAAGTAGCATTGCCTCCTTCTATGATAACTATAATTACCCGACAGACAGAAAGATGGCCAAAGCAATGCTGAAACTTTATAAAGCTGATGTCGATGCTAAATTCTGGCCGGATATTTACGTATTTATTGACAAAAATTATAAGGGTAACATTGATAAATATGTGGATGATCTTTTTACAAAATCAATCTTTACAACACCTGAAAAGCTCAAAGCATTTATGGCAAAACCTGACTTAAAGGTTTTGAAGAAAGACCCGGCCGCCATCCTTGCCAAATCTGTCAATACAGTCACTTCCGGACTTCAGAAAGATCTTTCCGCTTTCAACGCTGACCTGAGCAAAGGACAACGGACTTACCTGGCAGGGGTAATGGAATATGCACCTGACAAAACAAAATATCCTGATGCAAACTCCACAATGAGACTCACTTACGGAAAAGTCCTGGATTATTACCCGGTTGACGCCGTTCACTATAACTGGTACACGACACTTGATGGCGTGGTCCAGAAATATAAAGCAGGCGATTATGAGTTTGACCTTCCTCAACGGCTTATCGACCTCAATGTTAAAAAAGAATATGGCAGATATGCAGCAGCTGACGGTCATATGCCCGTTTGCTTCACCACTGACAATGACATCACAGGCGGCAACTCAGGCAGCCCTGTCATAAATGGCAATGGCGAGTTGATAGGTCTTGCCTTTGATGGTAACTGGGAGGCAATGACAGGCGATATAGCTTATGAACCGGATTTCCAGAGATGCATATGTGTGGATATCAGATATGTTCTGTGGGTTATGGATGTTTATGCAGGCGCAGGACATCTGCTTAAGGAGATGGACATCAGACAATAAACTTGTCACGGATTTTTTAGAAAAGGGTTGCTGGCAACAGTAACCCTTTTTTATTGACCGGCTATAAAGGTGTTAAGGGTTTAGGGTGCCGTTCCCGCAAAGCATTTAATGATTCGATACTTTCAGTTCACCCGAAAATGTTCAGGGTTAGGATTTCATTATTTACAACTCTGAACATGATCAGTAAGAAGATAAAAGTACAGGCTGTTGATATATGAACAGGAATTGAACCCTGAACCCTGAACCTTACAACTATGCATCCTGAGCATATAAACCTTTCTCTGATTTAACTTTTCATCTATCTTTACAAAAAAACAGTATATGAATTTCGACATAGTTGAAATATTCGCCTCTTTCATGGTGCTATTTGCCATTATCGATATACTGGGATCAATCCCTATTATACTGAATATCAAGGCAAAAGCAGGCAATGTGCATGCAGGAAAAGCTACCCTGGTTTCTCTGGCTATTTTTCTTGCTTTTCTGATCTTTGGTGAAACGCTGCTTAATGTTTTTGGCATAGATGCAAATTCATTTGCAATAGCAGGTTCATTCATAATATTTCTGCTTGGTATGGAAATGATTCTTGGGGCTGAGTTCTTTAAACATGATTCTCCCGGCGGAGGTACAATAGTTCCGATTGCCTTCCCTCTTATTGCCGGAGCAGGTTCAATAACAACAGTCCTGTCGTTAAGGGCTGAATATGAGACTGTCAACATTCTTATCGCTCTCCTGTTAAATATGATAATTGTCTATGTTGTACTCAGGATGACATCGACTATTGAGAGAATACTTGGTCCTACATGGCTGCATATTCTGAAGAAATTTTTTGGTATAGTGCTGCTTGCCATCGCTGTAAGACTTTTCATATCCAATACAGGTATTAATCTCCCGCATGCCCCATAAAGTGACAATATATACTGATGGCGCATGCAGCGGCAACCCCGGTCCTGGTGGTTACGGCGTCGTACTCCTTTCCGGTACGCACCGTAAAGAGAAATCAGAAGGATTTAAACTGACCACTAACAACAGAATGGAGCTTCTTGCAGCTATAATTGGCCTTGAGTCTCTTAAAAACCAGGGAACAGATGTAATCCTCCATACAGACTCCCAATACCTTGCTAACGCAGTAAACAAAGGCTGGCTGTTTGAATGGGAGCGCAAACAATTTAAGAAAAGGAAAAACCCTGATCTATGGATACGGTTTCTTAAGGCTTACAGACACCACAGGGTTAAACTGGTATGGATAAAAGGACATAATAATAATCCGGAAAATGAACGTTGCGACACCCTGGCAGTTGAGGCAACAAAGAACCAGAATCTGTTGGCTGATGAGGGATACTCTGATAATGAAATCCTTCTCTGATCTTTGGTTCGCTGGTATATGATGAAAAAAATGGATATTTGCAAAAAGAGAAAATATGAATACTCTGTCAGTACCAGGTACGCATAATGCTCCAAAAATTTACTTTTCACCTTCTGAAAACAGATTTGAAATCGAGGGGAAATCTGCCCCCGAAGATGTAAGAGAACTATATTACCCTGTAATTGAGTGGATTACATCATTCGTGAAGGAGACTAAAGCAAAGAATTCCTATACCAGGTCTAATCCTCTTGTTTTAAAGCTTAATCTTGAATATTTCAACTCATCATCAGCCAAATTCATTTACGATATTATTCTGGGGCTTAAGGAGCTAAAGAAGTATGGTGTTCCTGCTCTTGTTGAATGGCATTACGAACAGGATGATATTGACCTCCGTGAAGCCGGCGAAGACCTGGCAGCCCTGAGCCAGGTAGAGTTTAAATATTGTCCCTGGGAAAGAGATAAAAAGTAATGAGAGGCCAGGCAGATTTATATGTCCTGCTGGAAAGACTCGGGATTCCATTCGAGTATCATGAGCATCCGCCTGTGCCAACAGTAGATGAAGCAATGAAATACTGGGCATCGATTGATTCAGGACATTGTAAAAACATTTTCTTCCGCAATCATAAAGGAGACAGGCATTACCTGGTAATACTTTACTATAAGACACAGCTTAATATCAAAGAGCTGGAACAAAAACTGCGACAGGGAAAACTGTCATTCGCTTCTGATAAAAGGCTGATGCAATACCTTGGTGTTACTCCTGGATCAGTCTCTCCTTTTGGCCTCATTAATGATCATTCACATCATGTTCATCTTTTCATAGATAAAACTCTTTTAAATCATGAACGCCTCTCATTCCACCCTAATGTTAACACTGCTTCTCTGATTGTCCCACGCGAAGGCCTGATGAAATTCCTTGCCTACACTGGCAACACCTACGAATTCTTTTAAAATCAGTCTTTACCCACTTTTGCCTACTGCCTTTTGCCTTCCGCCTTAAGCATTTTTAACACTGTCTGTGCAGCAATTTCCCGACCTGAACGGTCTTTACACTGAATTTGCATTTTGGACAAAACACTTATCGCCATGAAAAGAACTTCATTAATCCTTTTTATGTTCATCCTATGCATTGTCGTCTCCGGGCAAAGCACAGAGACGAAAAAAACCTATAAAGCCACTTTTACAGCTAATCCTCCTATAATTGATGGCACCATCGATGATGAAGCCTGGCAATCAGGTGAATGGGACGGAAACTTTCTTCAGTATGAACCTGATAATGGTGCGGCCCCCTCTCAGAAGACGGAATTCAAGGTGCTTTTTGATGATGAAAATATATATGTCGCCATCAAAGCGTATGATACATCACCTGATAGCATAAGTAAAAGGATTTCAAGACGTGATAATGCTGATGGTGATCTTGTAGGAATAGCATTTGACAGTTATCATGATCTCCGCACAGGGTTTGTTTTTATTGTCAATGCCGCCGGGGTAAAGCTTGATCTGATGTGGGCCAGTGACGCACAGATAGAAGATGAAACGTGGGACCCAATCTGGTACACAAAAGCTGACATTTTTGACTGGGGGTGGGCTGCTGAATTAAGGATTCCCCTGACACAGCTTCGTTTCCGGATAACAGACGGA
>CAZGDJ010000213.1:0-5863 GCA_964524635.1 uncultured Rikenella sp.
GTTCATAGCAGCAAGCATATTGCCGTACACATTATTCAGTGATGCAAGATTCTCACTGAGTTTAGTAACCTGATCACGGTACTTCCTGGTATCATCTGCTGACCCTGCAAGATCCTTCATCATTCCTTCAACACCTTTGTAAATGACATCGGAGTTTTTCACATGATCATTGGCTCCCCTAAGCTGCAGTTCATAAGCTGCATTAAGTGCTGACAGGTTTTTGTTTAAAGCCTCAAGCTTTTCATGATATGATTTTCCGCCCGTTTCAATTGTTTTTGAAGATTCTCCTATCGCCTGATAGACAGTGCTTGTATTGGTCATTGTGACTGCTGTCTGTTTGACAGATTCTGACAGGTTCATCAGTGATTCGTTAGCTTTTCTGATAGTACTTGTATATTCATTTGTTGTAGCCGCCAGATCACCCATAGCATTGAAGTTATTGGTTGTCTCTGTTAATTTTTTCAATCCATTGCTCAGGCTTTCAAACACCTGGGGTGTAATACCTGCATCTGAAAGCATTTTGTCAAATTGTGAAAGGCCTGCACCGCCACCGCCACCGCCACCGCCGACAGCAGCAAAGCCAATCTCTTCACCCGAGTAATTAGGGTCAAGCTGTGGATAAACAAGCTTCCAGTCGGGTTCTTCCTTTAGTGGTTCGAAAGCTGAGAAGAAGAAAATAATTGATTCGGTAATAAGACCAACTCCGAGAAATAATCCAGCCATAGGATAGTGCTGTATTTTAAACAGAGCTCCAATAATCACGACTGAAGCGCCCCAGCCGTACAACTTGGACATGAAACTTTTCCATGTGGTTGTGTGAACTAATTCTGAAAGGCCCATATGTTTGTAGTTTTAGGTATTGTTATTGGTTATTCAACGCCGATAAATGTTCTAACATTGCGGAAGCCAACGAAAGATTTTGTTGAGTCCTGATATTCATAATCTCTTGTTGAGGTCTGCAGGAAGTAGGCAATGTCTTTCCATGATCCGCCTCTGATAACTTTGCGTTTCAGTACTGGCGGGTCTTCGGGACGTGCATCATACTCATAGTCAGGGTTAAGGTCATGAGTAAAGATATATGATGATGGGTGGTAAGCACATGAGGTCCATTCCGAGACGTTTCCGGACATGTCAAACAATCCGTATTCGTTTGGTTCAAAAGATGCCACTTTTGTTGTATAAACAGCTCCGTCATCAATATAATTACCACGAAGAGGTTTGAAGTTTGCAAGGAAGCAACCCTGGTAGTTACGGGTATATGGGCCTCCCCATGGGAACATTGAAAGATCGAGGCCGCCACGTGCTGCATATTCCCATTCTGTCTCAAGAGGCAGGCGGTAGTTATGAACATCGGGGACACCCTGTTCACGCAGGTTTTTGTTCATCAGGTGGGTACGCCAAACGCTGAATGCCCTGGCCTGTATCCATGAAATACCGACAACAGGATAATCATCATAGCCCGGGTGCCAGAAATAAAGGGTTGCCCATGGTTCATTGAATGAATATGTGAAGTCTCTGATCCATGCCAGTGTATCAGGATAGATATTGACAACATGATGCATAATGAAAGATGAACGGTCAACCACGTCAGCAGTCACGCCTTCAAGGTCAGTTACCTTTCCTTCATATTTCTGATCTTTATAGTTATATCTGGCTTTTGCAGCCTGTTTGTAGTCAACCCAGAAATATGAATAATTCAGAAGGCGCACATCCCATTGCTTATTATCGTTAAATCTTTCTTCCGGAGGATAATAAAGAGTTTCAAGAACCGGAATTATGTTCTCATCTTCATAATCTATCTCCTCATCCCAGTTGAGAATATGAGGTTCCAAAACATTACCTTCTTCATCCGTTCTGAAGAATTCATAACCTTCGATAGCCTCATCACCAAGTTTTGTTCTTAGGATGGAGTCTCTGACCCAGTAAGTAAACTGGCGATATTTATTATTGGTGATTTCAGTCTGATCCATCCAAAAAGCGTCAACTGTAACAGTTTTTGAAACGCTGTTCATGGAACGAAGGGGGTCCTGATCGCTTGGGCCCATTGTAAAAGAGCCGGCAGGGATAAATGCCATTTCAAACGGTTCAGGCTCATAAAATGTCTTTCTGCCCTGAACGCCTACCAACTCACCATTGTCTACCGACGAACAACCACCCAGAAATAAGGCTATTGTAAGAGCAAATAAGGATACCTTTTTCATATACAAGTCAATTTTATATTGCAAGTAAGTTATTTTTTTTATTATAATCATAAAAATCTTATACTTTTATATTTAGTGCTGCTTTTGCCAGTGCCAATGTCAAAAGCATAAGAAACCACTAATTCATGCGACCCACTGGTCCCTTTTCTTATCTCTGACAATGGGAAATCATAACCGTATCCCACTTTAAGTCCGTTATACAATTCAATACCTGCAAATCCGGTAAGGGCATCACCTGCTCTGTAAGAAACGCCCCCCCAGACCTTTTTATTGTACCTGACCATTGCGGTGCCAATATATTGTGTTGCTGCACCATCATTGACAATGAAAAATGACGGTGTCAGTTCAAAGGCGGGGTTTGGAAGCTGAAAAGTATAACCGCCGGTCAGGTAATATTCACGGCTGACATAAGTAAGAGCAGATGATCCATCTGTTTCTAAGTACTTGATATTTGGCTGATTAAGATGGGTGACAGATAAACCGGCGTAATAGTTTGACCCCTGATAATAAACGCCAACTGAAAGATCAAATGCAATATAGCTTACATCTCCTTCGGGAATATGATCATCGGTTTCATGAAGGTCGTCCCACTTTGGAGAAAGAGCCTTGTTTAAAATACCTGTGCTAAAGCCGGTCCCGAGAGTGCCGTTTCCAAGTGGTGTGAGATATGAATAAGAAAGGGTAAGGTCAAGGTCATTGCTAAAACCATATTTATCAGTCTCAATCAGCAATCCGGCCCCACTGCTGATACCGAAAGGATTAATAGGTGTATTTATGTTAAATATCATAGTTGAGGGAGCTCCGGGAAACCCAACCCATTGCTGGCGGGTGAGGGCAGTAAGAGATGTCATTCCTGCCATTCCTGAGAAACCGGGATTGTATGTCTGGGTGTTGAACATATAATGGCTCAGAACCGGATCTTGCTGGCCGTAGAGCATACCCCATGACAAAAAAAAGGTGAGGATGACTGTTCTGATTTTTCTCATTCTCCCAAAGTGCTATTACACCAAGAAAATTAAGGAGTAAAATAAATAAAAAATACGGAGGACTCCAAATTTAGGCATATTTTTAATGGCCGAATCTCAGTAAAGCTTTCGTCCATCTGCCGGGCACCTGATCCCTGTTAGCCATCATATAATCTTCATAAGAGCATGCAAGATAATGAGGATTTCCCTTTGAATCATGTATCTCGACCCACCACCTTTCGGTTATCATACTCTTGATAAAAACAGCTTCACCCTCAAGATCTGTGAGTGCCACATGGTACCTTGTGAACCTGTTATTCTGCTGGTCACTGATATAAGGCAGTTCATATTGTTTCTGCGCGAAACCTTCAAGAAAAAACCATATTATCTGGGCAGCAAGCTGGGAGGTCTGGAAGCGATTATCCAACCCGGGATTGACTTCAAACAGACCAAACATCTTAAGGTTATCGGACAAACCGGCATATCGGGCCAGGAGGCATACCTCCTCGCCATAAAATCCATTTGTTGAAGGCAATATTGTTCCCGGGGCATCAGATTGTCTTACAGAACCTATGTCGATAACAGCAACTGATGCATCGCGGAAAAGGGGCTCAGTCTCATGAATGGCCGATCTTACTTCACCTATCCGTTTCATTTCATAATGTCTGCGGTCAAACCTGTTTACCACCTGCTGGTCTGTCAGATAGGTCTGAAATCCGAGGGCATCGAGATGTGACAGACGGCTGCCACTTCTGTAAATAAGATCATTCATCCAATTCAGAGAATCACCCTCCTTTTTTTCACCGGTGAAATCAAGTCTGGAATCGACCGACACCATTGACCAAGGCTGCTTCAGGGCTGACATACTCTTGTCTATCGCCGGTATAAGTGCACTTGTGCCACCCATAATAACCGGAACAACATCATTGGATAAAAGAGTTGACAATACATCACGTAAACCTGCCAGTGTGTCATTGAAACTTGTTCCTGTTTTGAAGTCACCGAGATCAATAATTTTCATTTTCCCCGGCAGACGCGAAAACGAATAGAGGCTTTTTCTGATAGTATCAGGGGCAAAGGCAGCGCCTGTATTTACTGATGACCGGTCTTCTGGAACACCTAAAATGGCAACAGTGAAACCTGAGATATCTCCAATGGGTTCGTTGCCTGTATTTATGACTATATTATGCGGGAAGCCTGCTGTACCTTCAAAATGAATTATCTCAGGCTTGTCAAGACACACAGGGTCAAAATACTGATTAAGATCGATCATAATATCCGGTTATCATTTCTTTTTAGTTCTTCTTACGGGTTTTTTGGTCCCGCTTTTTTCAATGATTGCCTGGCACTCTTCTTTTGTAAGTTTTTGAGGATCATTGCCCTTTGGTATCCTGAAATTGTTTTTATCCTTTGAAATATACGGGCCATAACGGCCATTCAATACCTGAATATCTCCGAAATCGTTTATCAGTCGCTTTTTTTCGCCATCTCTTTTTTCATTAATAAGCTCAACAGCCCTGTCTTCAGTAATGGTATACGGGTCATCCACGCCCCTTTTGAGGGAATAAAATTTTCCATTATGTTTTACATAAGGGCCAAATTTACCGACTCCGACAATCATTTCGCTGTCCTCAAAAGACCCCACAGTGCGAGGCAGGTCAAACAGAGTAAGAGCCTCTTTCAGGGTTATGGTTTCCAACAGCTGGTCACGGCGCAGGTTGGCAAAGCGTGGCTTTGTATCAGGGGATGCTTCTCCCATCTGTACTACTGGTCCGTATTTGCTCATCTTCACAACTACGGGTAATCCTGAGACCGGGTCAGACCCAAGCTTGCGGGCTCCGGTCATACGCTCTTTTGTTGCAAGTGATGCATCTACTGATTTATGGAATGGGTCATAAAAGGATGCAATCATTTTTGCCCATTCCATATCACCTCCGGCAATCTCGTCGAATTCCTTTTCAACACCGGCGGTGAAGTTATAATCAAGAATGTCAGGGAAGTTACCAATCAGGAAGTCATTAACAATTATTCCGATATCTTTTGGGAAAAGTTTTGATTTTTCTTTCCCTGATACTTCACTCTTTACTGAGCGGATAATTTTATCTTTTACCAGTGTCAGAATGATAATCTCTCTTTTTTCACCGGGTCTGTCTTCACGCACAACATAGCCTCTTGTCTGGATTGTTGATATTATGGGAGCATAAGTAGAAGGTCTTCCAATTCCCAGCTCTTCCAGTTTTTTAACAAGACTTGCCTCCGTATAACGTGGAGGCGGAGTGGTAAACCGCTGTGTGGCAACAATTGTTTCTACATTCAGTGGCATGCCTTTTAATACTCTTGGCAGAATATCTTTCTCATCATCATGGCCATTATTATCATACGATTCGGTGTATACTCTCAGAAAACCGTCAAAAAGCACAACCTCACCAGAGGCGGTAAATGTGTAAGGTGAACCTGACATGCCAATCGTAATGGTTGTTTTTTCAATTTGAGCCTCTGCCATCTGTGAGGCTATTGCCCTGCGCCAGATAAGCTCATAGAGTCTTTTTTCATTGCTGTTACCGGCTATCTCTCTCTTGTCAAAGTAAGTTGGTCTGATTGCCTCGTGAGCCTCCTGAGCACCTTTTGAGCTGGTTTTAAACTGCCGTGTGCGTGAGTACCTGGCACCATAATCAGCTGTAACAACCTCTCTGGCAG
>CAZGDJ010000214.1:0-3898 GCA_964524635.1 uncultured Rikenella sp.
AGGGACTCGGGCCTTGGGCGTGGATTTTCAACTGCCGTGATGGAGGAAAAGATATTCTTGATTTTTTCCTCGACTGCGTTAACATCTATGTCACCGACTATAGCAATAGCCTGGAGGTCAGTGCGATACCAATTATGGTAAAATGCTCTCAGAGTAGCAGTCGGGAAATTCTTAATGACAAGAGTGTCACCAATGATATCTCTTACTGCATATTTTGATCCTTCAAAGATGGCAGGAAGAATCTGGGTCATCATCCGCCATGAGGCGTTACGTCTGGTGCGCCACTCTTCAATAATGACACCGCGTTCCTTATTGATCTCATCATCTGAAAGTGTCAGATAATCTGACCAGTCAGCAAGCACGGTCAGGCAAGTGTCTATCAGACCAGGTTTATCAACGGGTACTTCACTGAGATTGTAGACTGTCTCATCCCAGCTTGTATATGCGTTTATATTACTACCAAACGCAACGCCATGACGCGCGAGGCTATTGAGTATCTTCTTGTCCGGGAAATGCTTAGTCCCGTTGAAGGCCATATGCTCAAGAAAATGTGCCAGTCCGTTCTGGCTGTCATTTTCCAGTATTGCACCCACATTCTGGATGATATAATAGCTGGCTCTGCCTGCCGGCTCAGTGTTATGCCTAATATAGTATGTTAGTCCGTTATCCAGTTTTCCAATTCGATAGGCCGGATCAGCAGTAATCTGATTGTTCAGCGATGTTTGTGCATACAATGCTGATATAGCAACCAGCAGAAAAGTAAAAGTCAGGGTTCTTTTCATAATTGAGTGATAGTTAAATATTAGATCTATTCAGACAGTTCAGGATCAAAATTATAAAACAAAACCATCATGAAGATGGTTTATGTTCTTAAATGTTGTTAACAGTCAGAATAGTCCATGCAGATCGGCATTGATCTTATCTATGACCTCGCTCAGGTGTTCTTTGTTTTGAGGGAAGTCATAATAGTCTGCATCAAGTATCAGTAGTTTACCCAGTTTATAGGATTCAATCCAGGCTTCATAACGTTCATTCAGTCTTTTAAGGTAGTCAAGGCTTATGGAGCTTTCATACTCCCTTCCCCTTTTTTGAATCTGGCTGACCAGGGTAGGAACTGAGGCTCTGAGGTAAAGAAGAAGATCAGGTGGTTCAACCAGGGAGCTCATCAGCTTGAAGAGGGTAAAGTAATTTTCATAGTCGCGCGTTGACATAAGACCCATGGCGTGAAGGTTTGAGGCAAATATGTAAGCATCCTCATACATGGTACGATCCTGAATGATCGTGTTCTTTGATTTCTTTATATCAAGTACCTGAGTAAAACGTGAGTTAAGGAAGTACACCTGCAGGTTAAAAGACCACCGCTGCATATCTTCATAAAAATCATTAAGGTAAGGGTTTTCATCAACTTCCTCATAATGAGGCTGCCATCCGTAATGTTTTGAGAGCAATCCCGTCAGGGTAGTCTTCCCTGAACCGATGTTGCCGGCTATTGCTATGTGCATCTGAATTGATATTAAAATCTGTGTTTAAAATTAGGAAAAAGGGAAGGAGAAAAACAGAATGTTGATAAAAAGATTTCAGTTTCCGGCAATTTTCTTTATACCCTCAACAAACTCCCTGTTGTTTGATAACCGGGGCATTTTGTTTTGTCCTCCAAGCTTGTCTTTTTCCTTAAACCATTTATAAAATGTTCCGGATGGAACAACTCTTACAACTGGTTTCACCAGTGTGAGGTCCTTATAGCGCTTTGCCTCGTAGTCAGAGTTAACAGATTTAAGAGTAGTATCAAGGACCTCAATAAATTGATCAATATCATCAGGCTGCCGGTCAAATTCTATGACCCATTCATGTGCGCCTTTAGATTCATCACCCATATATACCGGACCGGCAGTGTATTCGCTGATGTGGGCTCCGGTACGAAGGCAGGCAGTTTCAAGAGCTCTCTCGGCGTTATCAATAATCACTTCTTCGCCGAAAGCATTGATAAAGTGCTTTGTACGGCCCGATATTTTAAATTTGTGAGGGTACAGACCTGTAAAAACAATAGTGTCCCCGATAATGTATCTCCACAGACCTCCGTCGGTTGAGATCACTATTACATAATTGACATCCTTTTCAACCTCTTCTATTGTCAGTGTGCGGGGGTGATCGCTGCCTATCTCCCCGGCAGGGATAAATTCATAAAAGACACCGTAATCAAGCATCAGCAGCATCGAATTGTCCGCAGGGTCATCCTGTATGCCAAAGAAGCCTTCGGAGGCATTATATGTCTCCATATACTTCATTTTAGGATCTGGCAGAAGTCGTTTATATTGTTCCCTGTAAGGAGCAAAGCTTATTCCGCCATGGAAGAACACTTCGAGGTTAGGCCATACTTCATGAAGGTTTTGCTTACCTGTGGTTTTAAGAATATATCTTATAAGCACAAGATACCATGATGGCACTCCGGAAAGGCTTGTGACATTCATATTCACAGTCATCTCCGTTATCTGCTTCATCTTCTCTTCAAAATCTTCAATAAGATCAATCTTTGGCGGAGGGGTTTTTATCAGATCAGACCATACCGGGGCATTTTCAATCAGGATGGCTGACAGATCACCATAAAGTGAATTATTGCTGAAGTTACTGATCTTACGGCTCCCGCCGAGAGTCAGCCCTTTGCCTTTATATAACTCTGTCTCAGGATAAAGATTTGCATAAATTGCAAGGCAGTCTTTTGCTCCCCGGTAATGCGTGCCTTCCAGTGACTCTTTTGTCACAGGTATGAATTTGCTTTTTGTGCTTGTTGTTCCTGATGACTTTGCGAACCACTTTATTTCCCCTGGCCATAACAGGTTTTTTTCACCATCACGCAAGCGTTCAACAAATGGGATAATATCTTCATAAGTCTGAAGAGGCACTGTGTCCTGGTACTGTTTTACAGAATCAATTTTATCATATCCAAATTTATTACCCCAGAAAGTATTCTGACTCAGGTGAATCAATCTTGACAGTGTCTCATGCTGGGTTTCAACGGGGTATTTCTTGAAAAGATCGATCTGGTTAATCCTTTTTGTGTTGAACCATTTAATTATGGATGGTATGAGCGACATGTAGCGTGATTTTCATCAAAGATAGTGAAAGTAGAAATACTTCTATCTGAAAACTTCGTTCAGTATCTGCAACGAACGTATCCGTCTCATGCCGGGTAGATGGAGGTTATAGTACTTCAGAATTTTTTCGAGAAGCATGGCGCGTTCTTCTCCTGACATCTCAATTAAAGGCAATTCCTCAATGGTTGACTGCAGCAATCTGTTGAAAGTATTTGCCTTTTGTGGTTCGAGATAATCCGAGTGTAGGGGAGGGTAAGGCACAAACTGTCCGCTCATCATATCAAAATATGAATCCTTCCTTGTTGTGACTGTAGGACCTATACCGATAAATGCAGACAAAGCACCAAGAAACCAAAGATGGAAGTTGCTTACTCCTGCCTTTATAGAGTCAAGGGTAATCACCGATGATTCGATAAAGGAATAAAGATGGCGATTAATATCTTCCTCTTTAATTACTGAGTAGAGTACTTCACTTATAAATATGGAAATTGTGCTTTTAAGGATATCAGCCGGAATCTCAACCGGAGTAAAGCTAAGCGTCACTTCTTTCAGCGTATGGAGTTCACGGGTTTCACGATAATATATTTCTGCATCAAAAATATGCAGTGGCTGAAAGTAAAGATATTTTGCCGTGCTTTTTTTTGACGAGAGGCCTTTTACCATAACTGACAGCCGGCCATATTCACTGGTATAAAAGTGAGCAATGAGACTGTTATCAGAGTGACGTACATGATGCAGAAGTATGGCTTTTGTTTTTATAATCATTGTCATGCGGCAAGAAATTCAAATGTATTAAAGTTTTAAGA
>CAZGDJ010000214.1:3998-5849 GCA_964524635.1 uncultured Rikenella sp.
TACTTAAAGGCAGAGTTAAAAATTTGTATATTTACCTTTCAATTTTTTTTATGAATCTGAGGTCAAAAGATCAGCTCCTGAAGCGAATTGCAAAGCTTGCCCGTCAAAATAAGGACCTGGAGGACCATCTCAAGAAACTTGAAAGGGAGAGAGAGGCCATTCTAAATGATAATGAGCGCTTCAGGGGATTAATTGAAAAACACAAGCTGGCCACTTCACACGTGGACGAAGAAGAAAGATCTTTCAGGTTTACCATGGTTACAGTTCTGTTTGCTGATATTCATGGTTTCTCAAAACTTGTTGAGGGAATGGATTCTTCACTTGTAATGGATGAGCTTGATGAAATAGTATATGAGTTTGATACAGTTGTTAAAAAGTATCATATTGAAAAAATCAAGACAATAGGAGATACATATATGTGTGCCGGAGGCATCCCTGAGAAGAATATCACAAACCCTGTTGAAGTGGTAATGGCGGCACTCGAGATCAGGAATTTTGTTGATAATTACGAGGCATCAAAAAGGGGTACAGATAAAATATGGGAGCTTAAGATAGGAATACACACAGGTCCGGTTATGGCAACTATGTCAGGGAAAAAGAAAATATCCTATGATATAAAAGGTGAGACTGTAAATACTGCCAGCAGAATTGAGACTGTTTCCGGAACCGGATCGATTCTTATTTCAGCAATGACGTATGAACTTGTTAAAGAGTTCTTCAACTGTGAATATTTCGGCCGGCTACCTGTAAAATACACAGATGATCTGCCAATGTATGAGGTTAAAGGCCTGTTGCCGGAATTGTCTGTTGATGGTAAGGGGATGAAGCCAAACAGTGCTTTCAGGACTAAATTTGGACTTATACAATTTACAGATATACAAGAGATTATACTTGACAAGCTTGAAAAAGACCTTCCTTCCTGCTTATTTTATCATAATGTCAAGCATACTGTGGATGTGGTGACTGAGGTTGAGCTTATCGGATGGGCTGAAGGATGCAGTGATGAGGAGATATTGCTTCTTAAGACTGCTGGCCTTTTTCATGATGCCGGACACACGGTTTCATATGACGATCATGAATTTCAGGGTACTTTGTTGGCCAGGAAAATGTTACCGGATTACGGATATTCTGATGAACAGATAGAGAGGATATGTGAAATAATAATGTCAACAAAGCTTCCGCCAAAACCTAAGAATCTTCTTGAGGAAATAATCTGTGATTCTGACCTTGACTACCTTGGACGAAGTGATTTCATACCCGTATCAAATACTCTTTTTGAAGAGCTGAAGGCACAGAACAAGATAGCCAGGTTGAATGACTGGAATAAGTTGCAGGTGAAGTTTATTTCAGGACATCAGTATTTCACTGCTACAGCCCGAAGCCTGCGTGAAGTGAACAAACAGCTCCAGATTGAGAGAATACAGACCCTGATAACGGCCGACTGATTACTTTATTACAAGGAATTTTGTGACTTTTGACATGGTCCCGTCACTGTTGGTGACGAATACCAGGTATACCCCAGTGCCTGAGCGGCCACCCTTGTAATTTATCAGATCCCATGATGCCTGTCCTCCCGCAGATTTTGTCTCATAAACAAGGTTCCCGCTGATGTCAGTTATCTTGACTGTTGATGATTCAACAAGGCCAGTAATGGTAACACTTCCTTCAAAATCCTCACGTACCGGATTTGGGAAGACATACATGCCGGAATAATCCTCTTTACCTGCTGTTGCATCTCCTCTGAATGCAATAATGCCAGCATCAGTTCCGAACCAGACATCTCCTGACAGCCCGTTTACACCTATTTTCACTATATTATCAGAAAGGAGCGGGCTATTTAAAGAATTGAAG
>CAZGDJ010000215.1:0-5792 GCA_964524635.1 uncultured Rikenella sp.
GTTCACTTAAACTGGCAGAATCAACCGGACTTTCAGGCGAATGGACAAAAGATTTTCTGTTGCCGGTTAAAGACATGATGCTTCAAAGCAGGGAGGCAGCAGTTAACTATATGATGCCTCTCGGGTTTCATCATATTTTCGCTGCTGAAGATCATTACGGCCCCGGCCCATGGTGGGCGCCAAAAGGAGTAAGAAAAGACTGGACGCCTCCTTATTATCATCAGGCAGATACAAATGGTGTTGGATTTGACCGGACAAAGACAGGAAGTAATGCTGCAAATCAATATCACGAGCCGCTTGCTTCGCAGTTTAATGATCCGAGAACGTGTCCTGAGAAATATCTGCTATGGTTCCATCATCTCCCATGGGATTATAAAATGCAGAGCGGACTTACCTTATGGGATGAAATATGTTACCATTATGACAAAGGCCTTCAGCAGGTTCGCGAGTTCCAGAAAACATGGGACAAGGTTGAACCTTATGTTGATCATCAGCGGTTTGTTGAGGTTCAAAGCAAGCTGCGTAATCAGTGCCGTAATGCCCAGGTATGGAAGGATGCCTGTCTGCTTTATTTTCAGCAGTTCAGCAGGAGGCCTGTTCCTTATGATATTGAGCGTCCGGTGAATGATTTACAGGAGCTGATTGAAAAAGATCTGAAGAGAATAAGACGATGAAAATCAAAATATTACCAGGGCTTTTTTGCTTTCGCGGTATTAGTGGCAATTAGCCATGACCTGGAAGATTATGTTATTAATCCTTTGCAGTTATGACGACGGCAGAATACCCACCAGTGTAATCCTGATTTAGCATAGCAGCTTTCCAGATCATATATTTTCGTATCGATTTTACCTTGACTCTTTAGTTCTGATAACTTTTTAATGTTCTTCAATTGTCTTGACATCATTATCTTATTCAAAACAGAAAAAATAAAAAAGAATCCTTTTGAAGAAATATCAGGGTTTATATGACCTTTTATTTTGCACCATAATTTTATTTTCGTGTCATGCTCTTCAATCCTGTATTCGAAAAACAGATCTTTCATGTATAAGTTGACAGGTGAAATGATCGGTTCACAGAAACGACAAACAATAAAAGAATTTTCCTCAAATTCAAATACATGAAACGATAGCAGAAAGTGTGTGTTTACTTTTAAGGGCGGCAGGTTCTTAATAATATAATCAGGAGATTTTCTGCGCCTGTTATCAATTACATCATAACTATATGGTGCAATACGCAACTGTTTAAGCCACACATAAATGTCTGATGCATTTGCATTTATTTCAATACTTCGCAGCAGCACCCTGCAGTAAGTATTCGGTATATCAGGTGATGAATCAATATTAAAGGAAGGAACAGAATGAGATTTTGTCTTCATCTGGTTATGAGATGTTCATTTTTATCAAAGATCTGCCTTCCATAAAGTTATGGATTCCCTGAGTCACTTACAAAATCTGATGATTTTTTTTTGTGGCAGGAGGGGGCATCTTTTTCAGTCTGCAACAGGTTTGTTCAAATCTTCCAGCAGCTCATTCCCTAAAACACCACTGGCTATTTCCCTGACTTCGCCAGTCATTCTCATATTCCAGTCACGGGCAATTTGTATTTTTAAATTTCCTCCCTGCATATGCATTGTCAGATCACCTTTTATCAGTCCTCTTTTCACAAGAACACTGGAAGCTGCGCAGGATGAACTTCCGGAAGCAAGTGTATAACCGGCTCCTCTCTCCCAGATCAGAATCTGTGCATGCTGATCAGAAAGAACTTTAGCAAATTGAACATTAATACGGTTTGGAAACATGCTGTGGTTTTCCAGTAATGGTCCGTATTTCCTTATCTCATCCTCATTTAACTCCTTTTTGATCACCACACAGTGAGGGTTTCCGACTGACACGCAATTAACTTCGAATTCCCGGTCCCCTGCCATAATCTTTTGTGCTATGAATTCAGGCTCATCCGAATCGACCGGAATATCGCGTGAGGAAAAGATAGCTTTCCCCATATCTACTCTTATGAGTCTGGCTTTGCCGTTTTCTTCCTCAACTATTTCAGCATGTACAACATCAGTCAGTGTTTCGACAGAAAACTGCCTGTTCTTTGTAAATCCGTAATCATACAAATACTTACTAAAGATACGCAGCCCGTTACCGCTTTTCTCCGCCTCAGAGCCATCGGGATTGTAAACTCTGAATCCGAAATCAGCTTTTGCCGATGGAACCAGCATTACAATACCGTCAGAGCCTATCCCGAAGTGGATATTACACAAACGAACAATAGCCTGCTCTGAGAGTTGGAAATCAATATTTCTGCTATCAAGGACTAAGTATTCATTCCCCAGGCCGTGCATCTTTACAAAACTGTTTTTAATCATCATTTGTAAATTAAATAGATTAATAATGTACAAAATATGTTTCTATTGCCATTTTGGAATAAATATTATTCAATATTTTAGTGAGAATGACAACTTTTATATATTTGCGTCAAAAATAGAAAAATGGTTCAGATAAACGATAACTATTTTAAACTTCAGGCCGGATATCTTTTCCCGGAGATTGGGCGCAGGGTTCGCGAATATCAGAAAGAAAATCCGGGGGCCGAAATAATCAGGATGGGGATTGGGGATGTCACACAGCCACTTGCTCCGACTGTCATTCGTGCATTTCATGAGGGTGTCGATGAGATGTCGAAGGCTGCAACTTTTAAAGGTTATGGCCCGGAACAGGGTTATGGTTTTCTACGTGAAGCCATAGCAAAAAACGATTATCAGGATCGTGGTGCTGATATCCATGCGGATGAAATTTTCATTTCAGATGGCTCGAAATGCGACACGGGAAATATACTTGAGATCTTTGGACAGAATAACATCATCGCTGTACAGGATCCGGTTTACCCTGTGTATGTTGATACCTGCGTCATGGTAGGGCGGGCAGGTGAATATCTTCAGAATGGGTACTATGACAAACTCATATACCTGCCCTGCAAAGCTGAAAATGGTTTCATGCCGGACCTGCCTGAAAGGAAAGTTGATATTATTTTTCTTTGCTATCCGAACAACCCTACAGGCACAACAGCAAGCAGGGAGGAGTTAAAAAAATGGGTCGATTATGCTATCAGGAACAAGGCTGTCATTCTTTTCGATGCCGCATATGAAGCATACATTTCCGACCCACGTATTCCTCATACTATCTATGAGATTGAGGGTGCCAGGGAAGTGGCCATTGAGTTTCGCAGCTTTTCAAAAACGGCAGGGTTTACAGGAACACGTTGCGCCTATACCATTATCCCCAAAAACGTTCTGGCGTCGGCTTCGGATGGGACCGGGAAATCTTTGCATTCACTTTGGTTCAGAAGGCATACAACAAAATTCAATGGTGCATCATACCCGGTGCAAAAAGCCGCTGCAGCTATCTATACTGATGATGGAAAGAAGGAGGTGAAATCGACTATTGACTATTATATGAACAATGCCAGAATCCTTCGTGAGAACCTTGAAAGACTGGGTTTCCAGGTATATGGAGGGTTAAATGCCCCATATGTCTGGTTTAGCTCAGGACGGGGTATTAAATCCTGGGACCTGTTTGACAAACTGCTTCATGAAGCACATGTGGTAGGCACTCCGGGATCAGGTTTTGGCCCCTCAGGAGAAGGATATTTCAGGTTCTCCTCCTTCGCTACCCATGAAGATGTGCTTAAAGCAATAGAAAGACTGAAGACTCTGAAGTGGGATATTTAAAGCGGGCCCTGATCCAATAAAAATGCTTAAGGTTGATTTTAAAAATTAAACTATATGAAAATGCGGTGCAAAGTTTTAACCATTCTAATGATTTTGTTGCCACTTACCTCTGCAGGTCAGACGATAAGGACAGGGTTAGTATATGGGCTTAATATAGGAAATTGGAGAGAAGATATCGGGTTATTCGCTGAAAATCTGGCATTTATTATTAATTCACAAACAGGATTTTCCAATTTCAGCTTTGAAAGCGAATCAAGGATTGGATTCAATATGGGTGCTTTAGTTGAGTGCCAGTTCAACGAGGTCCTATCACTACAGCCTGAATTGTCATATTCTCAGAAAGGAGTTAAGTTTTCCGGAACAGGAACTTTTGAATATGAATATGAATCTTACTCTGTTGATACAGATATTATTGAACAACTGGATTATGTTGACCTTATACTGTTGGCCAGGTGTTCCTTGCCCAAGGGAAATTTTAAGCCATATATCATTTTCGGTCCCGGCATAGGGTACCTTGTATCGTCAAAAACGAAAACTAAAGTAACCATAGAGGGAGAGAGTGATTCAGATTCCAGTAAAGCAGAAGGATTTCGCAAGATAGACCCTCATGTGAATGTTGGCGGTGGCTTTGAAATCAATAATGCCGTCAGAATTGAATTCAGATACTATCATTTCTTTAAGCCTGCCCCGGAAGAATCTGAAGGAAGCTGGTTCAACAGTATCAAACAAATCAATCTGATAACATATTTTTAGGTTTATAATTGCATTATGAGCTTTTCAAATGGGTGGATTAAGGCACTAATTCAGAAATAGCTCAACCAGATTATTTAATTGTCAGGATAATAAAGAAAGTCATTTAACGATTGTCATTCCCCCAGGCCAGCAACAAAAGCATTGCCGGCCATTTCATCCTTGATTTTATTGCTATACCTTCTAATTTATACCTAAAACTTTCTTAATTGCACTAAGGTTTCTTTGATTTACAATGTTCTTGGCATCAGGTGTATACAGGTAGTCTAACAGATCCTTGTAGCGCTCAACAATCTTTGCCCGGACCATTTTCCCGAGGCTGTTTAAAAGCTTATTGTCAGCGTTAAAGGGTTCATCCAGTATGGCAACGGCCGCAGGCAGCCACCTCGAGGGGAACAAGTCATCATAAACACCTCCTGTCCTGTATTGATTTATTACAGCATCAAGCTCAGTTAAAACTTCCTCAAGGCTTTTTTGATTGTTCAGATCGATGTTTTTGTTCCTGGCCCACCTTAACAAAGCTTCTCCGTTTGGCACAAGCAATGCGGAAGTATATTTGTTTTGATTATTATAAAGCATCATCTGGTCAATATACTGAGACCTGTCGGTTATGGTTTCTTCTATTCCTTCAGGACTGTATTTTTCACCATCGTCGGAGATGAGGAGGCTCTTAAACCTTCCAAGTACATAAAGGAAACCGTCTTCATCCATATATCCCATATCTCCTGTATAAAGCCATCCGTCACGAATAGTCTCATTGGTAGTTTTTTCATTTTTCCAATAGCCCTTCATGACGTTTTCTCCGCGTATCACTATCTCACCTTTTTTACCTGGAGCCAGTTCATTTCCGTCTTCATCACAGATTTTCAGCTCAAGATTTTTTACCAGGAAACCTGATGATCCAAGCTTGTGTCTCTTTTCCATATTCCCAGAAATCACCGGTGATGCCTCAGACAATCCATACCCCTGCAGCATTGGTATACCAATGGCAGAGAAGAATTTCTGAAGCTCAATATCCAGCAATGCTGCTCCGCCATAGAAAAATTTAAGTCTTCCTCCAAAGCTGGCTCTGACCTTTTTGAAAAGAATTACGTCATAGAGCATATACAACGGTTTAAGAAAGATCCGGAATCCTTTCCCTTTATTCCATCCTATGCCATTATAGATATACGCAATTTTCAATGCATGGCTGAACAATTTTTCTATCACTTTACCCTTTTCTCTGATGCCCTTTTCAATCCCTTTACGGAAATTCTTTGCGAGGGCTGGTGCACTCAGGAGAAATACAGGTCTGATCTCCTTTATGTTTCCC
>CAZGDJ010000216.1:0-5772 GCA_964524635.1 uncultured Rikenella sp.
ATTCTTCTTCACGACGGACATATTGATATTGAACGCACTGCGCTTCTGGTTGAATATGCATCACCCATGAAGGTAACTTTCCACAGGGCTTTTGACATGTGCCGCGATGCCCGTAAAGCCTTAAATGATGTAATAATGACCGGTGCATCAAGACTGCTTACTTCAGGTCATGCAAAAAAAGCAGTAGAAGGAGCTGAAATGATCCAAAGCCTGGTGCAGGATGCCGGAGAACGTATTATTATTATGCCCGGGAGCGGGATAGACGAATACAATATTGCTACCCTGGCAAAGACAACCGGAGCTCATGAATTCCATCTATCAGGAAGAATGGCTTATCAAAGCCGGATGACATTCAGAAGAAAAGGATTGTCTATGGGTGGAAACCAGGCCCAGTCAGAATTTTCATGGCAAATAACCGATGCCGAAAGGATAAGATCTGTCATTAATGTCCTTAATCATATTGTTATTTAATCAAAGATGCTATTTTTGAGAACCATTTCAGGCAGGACTGATTGGATTATTTGTATCCATAAACACTTAACCTACAGATAATTAATAAAACATTTGATTATGAAGAGGATAACAATTTTAATGCTGACCCTGCTTCCGCTATTACTACTCTCAACAGAGAATAGCAAGGCATGCACAAATTTTCTTATAACAAAAGGAGCCACAAAAGACGGGTCTACAATGATTACATATTCAGCTGACTCACATGTACTTTATGGTGAGCTTTACTACTGGCCAGCAATGAAATACAAGCCGGGAACACTGGTTGATGTTTATGAATGGGATTCGGGCAAATACCTTGGCAAGATTGATCAGGCTTTATTTACTTATTCCGTCATTGGAAATATGAACAGCTGCCAGGTTGCCATAGGCGAAACCACTTTTGGCGGCAGGGAAGAACTTGTCAACCCTGATGGAATTATTGACTACGGAAGTCTTATTTATCTTGCACTTCAGCGCTCGAAGAATGCCCGTGAAGCCATTTATAACATGGTCACCCTGACAGAGAAATACGGGTATTGCAGCTCGGGTGAGTCTTTCTCGATTTCAGATCCGAATGAGGTATGGATCATGGAACTGACCGGCAAAGGTCCCGGCAAGAAAGGTTTGTCATTTGTTGCACGTCTTATTCCTGATGGTTATATCTCAGGTCATGCCAATCATCCAAGGATAACAACCTTTCCGCTTTCAGACGGCAAAACATCGATAACATCAAAAGAAATAGACAAGATCTTTAATACTGATGTGGAAACGGTTTATGCATATGATGCAATAGATATGGTCCGTCAGTTTGGCTGGTATAGTGGCAGCGATGCTGATTTCAGCTTCAGTGATGCCGTTGCTCCTCTTGATTTCAGTGCAGCACGCTTCTGTGAAGCACGTGTCTGGGCAATGTTCAACAGGGTCAACAGCTCCATGGGTGAATACGTTGAATATGCCATGGGACACGATCTTTCACGAAGAATGCCTCTCTGGATCAAACCTGACAATAAACTTGGCGTTGAAGATTTAATGGGCCTAATGAGAGACTATTACCAGAATACGCCAATGGATATGACCAAGGATGTGGGAGCCGGTCCATTCCTCAACACTGTAAGATGGAGACCCATGACATGGACTGTTGACGGAGTCGGCTATGTCCATGAGAGAGCAACCTCTACCCAGCAGACAGGCTTTTCTTTTGTGGCACAGAGCCGTAACTGGTTGCCAAATCCTGTCGGAGGTATTTTCTGGTTTGGCGTTGATGATACGTATTATACTGTTTATTCCCCAATGTATTGCGGTATGACAGCTGTTCCACAATCATTTGCTGTTGGCAATGGCGACATTATGACTTACAGTGCTACGGCCGGCTTCTGGGTTTTCAATGAGGTGACAAATTTTGTCTACAGCCGTGCAAGTGTGATGACTCCTGACCTTCAGGCAAAACAAAAGGAACTGGAGCAGAAGTACATAAATGAAACAAAGAGTATTGATAAAACAGCTGCCGATCTCTATAAAAAATCGCCTAAAAAAGCAATTGCTTATGTGACTGATTATTCGGTCAAAGCCGGAGATTATACTGTAGGTCAATGGAGAGAGCTTTACAAATTCCTGTTTACCAAATATATGGATGGCAACATTAAAACAAAGAATGAGCCTAAGGAAGGTTATAAATATGTGACTCCTTCAGTCAGTCAGCCTGGTTATACTGAGGAATGGTACAGGATGGTTGTGAAGGATGCCGGTGAAAAGCTGAAGCAGACCGGACCTGCCGGTCATTAAGCGTTATCGTTATTTTCCTGATATAATTTGCAGGAAATTAAAAAAATATACGTAAGTTTGCGACCGATTTTGAAACAAGTAGAGAACACAAATTTTTCGCGCGATGAGCTTAATGAAAGTAGTTGAAAAAGAGTATGGTGTAAAGAATGAATATCCCAAATTCAGGGCTGGTGACACCGTTACTGTACATTATAAAATTGTAGAGGGTAACAAAGAAAGAATTCAGCAGTACCGTGGCGTTGTAATACAAAGGTCAGGTACAGGCAACACTGAAACGTTTACAGTACGAAAGATGTCAGGTAACATCGGAGTTGAAAGGATCTTTCCGGTAGCATCTCCATTTATTGACAAAATAGAGGTAAATAAATACGGAAAAGTGCGCAGGGCGAAGATATTTTATCTCCGTGACCTCACCGGTAAGAAAGCCCGTATTAAAGAGAAAATTTTCTAGAATCTTAAAAGTGATAATAGAAAGTCCTGCCACAAGCGGGACTTTTTTGTTGTATTGCTTATTTTGAAAGCCCTTCAGCTTTTGCCCTGGCTTCAGCAAGTAATTTATCAGCCTTGGCGTTTGCCTCTGTTTCAAGCAGTGTCGCTTTCTTGTCAGCTTCTTTTCTGAGTAACTCTGCCGCTTTTTTAGCAGCTATTACGGCCATGGTTCCTTTTGGTTCTGCATCTTTAACCAGCTTCTGACCCCTGAGGTCTGCTTCTTCACGAATCATTTTTGCAGAAGCAGCAGCCTGATCCTTTAGTTTCTGAGCCTGTTCCTCAGCCTCCCGGATAATTTTGTCAGCCTGTTCGCCAATTTCCTCTTTAACTACTTCTTTTGCTTCTTCCTTAACAGCTGTAGTGACGGCGGTCACAGGACTTCCGGATTCATTAATACCTGAAAACAAAGGGGTTATGACAGGCTTGTTAAAGGTGCCTCCTACTTTAAGGTTCAGTTTAATAATATCTGATGGCATATAGTTTATGCCGAGCAGTGAAGCCTGGGCTGCAAGACCTGTGACAAGTGCATTGGCAGATTCACCAAGCTCAGCCCTGGGAATTTCAGCTTTAATAACATAATTAAGAGTCTTGTCAATACCCTGATCACCGGCAATATTCATCTTAATGCTTCCAAGTTTAGTATCAAATGGTTTGATATAAACCCTTCCGTTGTTTATTTCAAAATTAGCTTTAAGATCTTTAACCATATTGGTATACCCTGATTTCAGGCTCAGGACACTTTTCATCTGGTCAAAAGTCTTTGATTCAAGTATCTGCACCATTTCTGATTTCAGCTCCCCCCCTCCCGTTATGGAGCTTATAAGCGGCATCATGTTTTCTCCGAGGAGGCTTTCATATTTCATCCCAAGCGAAATATTTCCTCCCAGGCCTTTGGCAGCAGGCGCAAGTTTCTGAACCGAGTTGAATGTGTTAAATGCCTCTTTGATGCTTACAGAACTGATTTTCATATCTGCTTTTATTACAGGCTTCAGCGTATCGCGGGTATCATAGTCAGCATTCACGAGCAATGAGCCGCCAAGGGCGTTCATGCCTGTCTCCCTTACAGTCACCACGCCGTTACGAACAATAATATTTCCTTTTACATCAGTTGCCGCAAGTTTCTGGAAGACGAGCTTGCCGATTAAGGCGTTGAAGGTGAAGTCAATATTCTCAGGTACGTGAATAACGGCCAGGGCCGTGGTGTCTTCAACAGCGGTTGTGTCTGCCGGTATTTTGTCCATTATCTCATTCAGATCCAGCGATTGAGAGACAAGTGAAAGGTTCCCTTTTATGATTCCATCTGAGAACAGATAAGGAATGTAATTCTCAAGCTTACCTGAAATACTGAAGTCACTCCTCTCACCTACTTTCATGTTTAATTGTTTTAGCTCCGAATATGCGGGAGCAAACGTAAAAGATGCGTTATTGATCTTAACTGCAGGGAGATCCGGCATCTCCAGTGCCATATTTGAAATGGCCAACGCTCCGTCAGCCTTAAACTGTTCGTATTTTTTTTCCTCAATCATTGACATTCTTCCTGAAAGACTGACTGACAGATCAATAAGGCCGTTAAGTGATATGCTGTCAAGGGGGATAGCCTGCTGCAGCTTAGTGAGATCAATCTTTCCCCTGGCTCCGGCAGTTATAGAAGGATCACTTATTGGTGAAGTAAGATTCATTGTCATGTCGAAAGGGTTACCGGCAAGCTCAAAATGAAATTTGGTTACGTCCACAACAGTCTTGTCCATTTCTTTCCCATCCATAGCCACAACGGCGTTGATGCCAACAGCAGAAATCTTCTCAGGCAGGTCAGGATAACTTATAACACCATCATTAACCAGCAACTTAAGATCAATATCTGGCAGTGTACTGTCAGTAGAACTATAGACACCCTTTATCGCACCGTCAAGAGAGAATGTCCCGGATGCCTTTAGCGATTCAAACCCCTTCATATAAACAGCTGGCACCAGTGAAAGCAACGATTTAAAGGATGTGTTAGGAGTATTAAACACAAGATCAGCTGCAATATCATCGCCTGGCATTGCTACACTGCCCGACCAGTTCAGAACTATATCATTAATATTGAATGAGTTATCCTTTAGCTTAAAAATCATGGAATCAAGTTGTGCATCAACATCCGAATGGAAATTCACTGTTGCTTTCGACAGGTATTTTACTTTATCCATCACGAATGTCACGCCTTCGGTAGTCAGGTCAACCTTCAGATCAGAGCGTGTTGTGCTCATATTTCCTGACAATAAGAAGCCGAGCCGCTCAATCGCAGCTGCCATATTTGACTCAAGGTCTGAATAATATATTCTGCCATCAATAATTGCGAACTTTTTCAGCTGCAGCCTTAAAGAAGAAGTACTTCCCTCCTTCTCAGCCTCAACCTCAGTCTCAATCTCAGTCTCTTTCATTATGTCCCAGTTAGCACTTCCATCCTCAAGTACCAGGGCATTTAAAAGCGGCCGGTTAATGATTATTGATTTGACCTCGTACCCTTTGTCAGAGAAAATACTCATCAGGTTAAAAACAAGGTCAAATGATTTAATTGCAGCAAGAGTGTCACCTTCGAACTTATCTATGCCAACCACACTCAAGTCATTTACTGAGAATGTTGCGTTTGGGAATGCCCGAACGAGACTCAGTTTGTAGTCTTTAAAAGTGACCTTTGCCTGTAGCATATTATTGGCCGTATTCTCAACCTTGACCTTAATCTTACCTTTAAAAGCCACGGGGACAATCAATACTGATGTAATTACAATGATTAGCAGTGCTGCCACTGTCATTCCGATGATCTTTGCTGCCTTTTTCATAGTATCAGGTACTTATTATAACTTGTTCAGAGAAATTGTTGCATGCAACGTCTCATCATGTAACGTTTTAGCAACGATTCACATGATTTAAAATTACGCAATAATTTGAAATAATATCTTATATTTGCACCCGTTAAAGGTCCCGTAGCTTAACTGAATAGAGCATCTGACTACGGATCAGAAGGTTGGG
>CAZGDJ010000217.1:0-5761 GCA_964524635.1 uncultured Rikenella sp.
AGATACTATTGTCTGGGCGCCTGTGAACTGTCTCAGTTTCGGAGAGAGCGCAGCGGCAATTTCCTGCTGAGAGCGTTTCCGGTCTTTTTTGTCAACAAGACTCACCCTCATGTTAGCTGAGTTACCGCCACTAACCATTACCATTATATTGTTATTCTCCGGTACCTGTTCTTGCACTGCCGGATAGAGTTCTTCAGTATAGTCAGACATGAAATCATAAGTGGTTCCTTCTGTTGCCCTGGCACTGATATTTATATAACCACGGTCTTCAAGAGGTGCCATCTCAGATGGCAGGCTTGACCATAATAGTATAATAAGACCGCCGGCAACCCCAATAATTATCAGTGCGTAAAACCTGTGTTTAAGAAAGGAGTTTATGGCCTTTCGGTAGATATTTATCATTCCTGTGAAGAAAGGTTCAGTGGAACGATAGAACCGACCCTCCATGACATTATGCTTAAGTACCTTGGTAGAAAGCATTGGTGTCAGAGAAAGAGCTACAAACGCAGAGATGATGACGGCTCCAACTATTACCAGACTGAATTCTCTGAAGAGACGTCCTGTTACTCCCTGAAGGAAAACAATGGGGAAGAAAACAGCAACAAGTGCAATAGTTGTTGCGATGATGGCAAAATAAATCTCACTTGATCCTCTCATTCCGGCCTCAAGTGGTGACATTCCATGTTCAATCTTTGTGTAGATGTTCTCCACCATGACTATTGCATCATCAACAACCAGTCCGATAGAAAGAACGACAGCAAATAATGTCAGGATGTTTATTGTGAAACCGGCAAGATACATAACAAAGAATGCACCTATAAGAGCTACAGGGATTGCAATGACCGGTATAATAGTAGTGCGCCAGTTACGCAGGAAAAGAAAGATCACAAGAACCACCAGGATAAAAGCAATGAAGATAGTATTCTTTACCTCTTTGATTGACTCCCTGATATAAGTCGTATTATCAAAAAGGATCTCTGTTATGATATCATCAGGAAGATCTTTTTTCAGTTCTTCGAGAACAACTTTTGCATTGTCAACGATATCAATATAATTTGCACCGGGCTGAGGCACCAGAACAACATTGACAGAGTAGTTGCCATTACTTTTAAGGTGAGACCTGATATTCTCAGCTTCGATCTCTGCCTTTCCAATATCACTGAATTTGACAACCCTGCCATTTTTTTTTGTGATAATGAGGTCATTAAACTCATCAATGGACCTGAGTCTTCCCATGGTTCTTATGGTCAGCTCGGTATTATCTCCCTCAATTCTTCCTGAGGGCAGCTCCACATTCTCGCGTGTAACAGCGCTTCTTATATCCAGTGGGGTGAGTCCATAAGCAGCCAGCTTTGCCGGGTCCATCTTCATCCTGATGGATAGTTTCTTGGATCCCCAGACGTTTACAGCACTTACTCCGGCAATGGTTTGCATCCGCTCTTTAAAGTTGATTTCTGCGTAAGTGCTTACGTCAATGATAGATCTGCTCTCACTGCGCAGTGTGACCGCAAAGATAGGCTGAGCGTCAGCATCTGCCTTCTGAACAACGGGAGGGTCAACATCCTGTGGAAGAAGTCGCATTGCCCCGGAGACTTTATCACGGACATCATTTACTGCTGTCTCCATATCTACCTCAAGCTTGAACTCAACAGTGATGCGGCTTGATCCGTCACTGCTGGAACTGGAAATAGACCTTATACCCTGAACACTGTTTATGGCTGATTCAAGAGGCTCGGTTATCTGTGTCTCTATAACATCTGAATTTGCTCCGGGAAATGATGTCGATACCGTTACTATGGGAGGATCAACACTCGGGTAATCACGTATTCCCAGGTAGGAAAAACCTATCCCTCCCAGAATAAGGATTACTAGACTCATTACAGTGGCCAGTACAGGCCTTGATATACTTGTTGATGACAGACTCATTTGCTATACATTCCTGTTTTCCTAATTGGTAATATTTACTCTCACAGCCATATTCGGCCTTAGCTGCATCAGACCACTTGTAATAACCGTATCACCCACGCTGATCCCTGAAAGAATCTCAACCATTGTTTCAGTTCTGTTACCTGCTGTAACAGGTGTTAAAACTGCTCTACCTTTACTTAAAACCCATACTTTCTTTTCATTCATATCAGGCACCACTGCTTCAGAAGGAATCTGGATAGCATTATCCCTTTCATCTGTGATAAGTGTCAGAGATGCGAACATGCCTGGTGTAAGGTGTCTGGAACTATTGTCATAAAGAGCGCGCAGACCGATTGAATGAGTAGCTTCGTCAACACGGTAATCAATTGCATAAACACGTGCAAAGAACTCATTGTCATAGCCTTCGGCAAAGAAAGAAACCTTTTTCCCCATAAGCTCCTGTGCTATATACTTTTCAGGGATGGCAAACTCGAGTTTGAGCTTCGAATTATCAATAAGGTGGGTGATTTTAACTGAAGGCTGGACAAAGGTACCCTCACTTACAAAACGAAAACCTATCACACCATCAAAAGGTGATCTTACTTCTGTTTCTGCAATCCTCACATTTAACAGGTTAATGTCAGCGAGGATAACGTTATAATCTGTCTGCAGCTGGTCGAAAGACTCACGGCTCACAGCATCCTTTGATAACAGGACCCTCTGACGTTCCAGTTTTTCGAAGAGCATCTTCTCCTGTATCTGTGATCGTCGGAGCTGAGCCTGAAGGTCATCATCATAAATCTTTACAAGTAAATCTCCCTTTTTGACAGTGCTTCCTTCTTTGAAAAACACTCCGGTGACTTTGCCTGACACCTTACTGACGATATCAACCTCTTCATTAGCCTGCAGGGTTCCTACTGCCCTGATGCCATTTGAGATATATGATGGTCTGGCTATTGACCCTGTCACAGGCAGGAGATTAGGAGCCTGTTGTCCTCCCGGTCGCTGGCCTGCAGCCTGTTGACCAGGTGCCTGACCCCGGGGAGAAGCAGGTGCCTGTAAATTAGTCGTTTTATCTTTTTTGTCTCCGTAAAGACCTAATCTAGGTCCGGCAAAAGCAAGTGCCAGTACCAGCGGGATACTTATCCACAATATAATCTTTGTACTTTTTTTCATCTCAATAATTGATCTTCTGAAAATTCGATCCGCAAAATAAGCCGTTTATTTGTGTTGAAGTGTTAAACTATCTTAAAACAAATTTATTCATTTCAGGTTCAAAATACTTTCCTTCTTATATCTATGGCATCTGACGGGCACACCTCTGCACAGCAAAAACACCTGATGCATTTTGAATCCTTAATCACAATCCTGTTTTTCTGAGAAGGGTGGAGGCTTAGAATATTCTTTGGACAGATCTTTATACATGCTTTGCATCCGATACACTTTGAACTGTTGAATATCGGTCTTCGTTCAAATGTTCTGAGTGGCCTTATCCGGCGTATCATGAACTTTACAGTCATGTTGCCGTCTCTGACAATATGCACTTTCCTGAAGTCTTTATTAATTATGGTATCCAGATCAGGTCCGTCGTATTCTATTTCATCAGGTGAGCCAAGCCATATTCCTCTTTCAAGTCCGATTTTATTTGTTGGAATGTCATTGAAGTTATAGGTTGTGAGTTTTGAGGCAATGATATCCATTGCCAATGGGTTAGTAGAACCAAGAATCAGGTTCATTTTTACCGGAAGTCCGTTACCCGGTCCGGGCCCTTCCATGGCCACTATGGCGTCTGTCAGAAAATAGTCTGGAGTGACAGCCTCATTTAAATCAACCAGAAAGGCTCCAAATTTTCTTCTGTCAGAATGAAGCGCATGCTGAGCAGCCTTAAGAAAGCCCGGCAGCATGCCGAGACTGTTCTTAATGGCACAGGTAAGATACATCAGTTCATGTGTCTTTAACTTCGGAAGGCTGATAACAAGGTCTGCATCAAGCACTTCTCCTGCCACACGTATTTTTCCCTTGCGCAGTTTAACATCACGCGTACCTCTGAGGAAGTTGACCCATGTTGCTCCATTGCGCTTGCAAACATCCATTATGCCGGATTTTGAGGGTTCAAAACCAGGTCTGTGTACTGCGGGTGAATCTCCGACCAGCACTTCCGACGCTCCTGCCTGCCTGAAAAAATGAATAGCTGCTTCAACAAAAACCGGATTGGTGCTTATCGCTTTGGAAGGATCATGGTCCGATAGGATGTTAGGCTTTAGCAGCACTCTCTTGCCCATCGGATCAGGCCCTCCGCTTGAAAAATAAATGTCCTTTATCAGGATAATGATTTTTTCAAGGTCATATTCAGAACAACTTCTTACACTTACCCTTCTATCCATTTTAATCAACTTAAATCGTATTCCTAGTTCCTAATTTTTAATTAATAATACGTAATTATCTCAGCGATAATCCTTTCCATTCTTTCAGTAATCTGTTTCCCGGGAACAATATAACCATTTGCTATCATCGTGAAGGCAAGCACCCTTCCACTGGCAGTAGTTATATAGCCTCCAAAACTCCTGACACCTGTCATTGAACCGGATTTGGCAACAACTCTTCCCTGAAATATCCTGTCTTTAAAACTATTCTGCATAGTACCCGAACTGCCTGCCGGTGGCAGAGAACCGATATAAGTATCACGTTCACTGCTATGATACATGTATAGCAGAAGTTTTACAGTCATTAATGCACTTATTCTGTTATTAGGTGACATCCCTGATGCGTCAAGGATGACAGCCTGTGAAGGATTACAACCTATTGAGTCAAGGAATTCTCTGATGACTTTAAGGCCGGCTTTAAACGATCCCTCACCTGCTATTTCATATCCAAGGTGTTTGCACATTTGCTCGGCATAAAGATTTATGCTCTCATGATTTGTCACCTTTATTATGTCAGCCAGGTACGGAGAATGTTCGGTCAGGATTGCCTTTGACGGAGGAATTAGCGAAATCATCCTTTCTGCAAAAGGTTCAGCGTCAATTATTACACCGGCTTTCTCTAGTCTTTCTGTCAGAAATCTGGCTACTGTCAGAGGTGGGTCAGGCATGGAGGCTTTGAGGATTATACTACTGTTCGCTGGAACTGTGCCGGTAATAAATGCTTCATGAGAATATGGTGCAGCAAAGACAAATCCTTTATCAGTTCTCCCTGAGGAAGTAAGATAATTAGAGATGGAAATATTTTTTCCGTATTCGTCAATGGAGTCAATTGTTGCAGGTGTTGATTCAGCGTTTCCGGTAACGTATATATTATAGGAGTTGTCGTTGTAGTTAATCCCGAACACACCGGCTCCATAATAGTTGCCTATATCTTCCCATGCCCACCCTGGCGGGACAGGCTGGAAGTCATAACATGACTGAATGGCGATAACACGGCCTGTTACATGGCGCAGCCCGTAGTCGCTGGTCAATGCTTTGACCCACCTTCCTATTACATCGCCGTAGTGATCAGTGAAATACGGTGAACCGAGTGTAGGGTCACCACCGCCATTAATAATAATATCTCCTGACAGAACGCCTTTCCGGTGGTCATAGTTGCCCGTAATTCCAATAGTTGTGGAGAAACAATACTCAGGACCAAGCAGTGAGAGAGCAACAGCTGTGGGGTAGAGTTTCATGACTGAAGCGGGTGTCAGGTTACGCACCGCGTCATAATCCAAAATAATCTCACCGGAAGAGATATCAGCTACACAAATTGAGTATGAAGTTCCGGTCAGAGAACTGTCGGCAAGCATTTCTTTCAATGCTCTGTTTTGACCTGCAATACCGGTGGCAAAGAGTGCGCAGAGAATGAGGAGGAAGGCTTTGAG
>CAZGDJ010000218.1:0-5758 GCA_964524635.1 uncultured Rikenella sp.
CACGAGCGAAGCGAGTAATCCCCCTCTCTCCGCAAATGGAGATCCCGGGAGGTCACAACATCCAGCTATCTCTATAAATCAGATGATAATAGAATAATCGATTACTTATTGACTGCTTCTGATGACTGTTTAATACCCAAAATTACGGGTTTTGATCAAAGCATCTCTTTCTTAATTTTGTTCCCCTGCATATCTGTCAGCAGAAGGTACCGGACCAGATTTTCGTCTCTTATGATGAACTCATATCTGATAGTATCGACTGAATGGAACTCAATACAATTCATTATCTCGCCTTCTGAAGCTGCTTTTTCACTGACTGATTGTTGTATGGAAGCAAGTTGAAGGTTAATACGGTATTCAAGCAATGTGCCGGAATAATCAAACCTGGCGATTTTCTCTTTCCCTTCATGGTAAAAAATTACTTCAAACAAGCCCCTGTGCCGACTCCACTCAGTGTTCTTTGTCTCACTGAAGTTTGATGCGAATGATTCACGTACCGGTCCGGGAACCCTTACTACTGCTGCATTTACTATTTTGGAAAAAAGATTCATTTATAAATGCTTATGCAATATAATGACGGAGAAAAACTGAAAAGTAACATTTTATCATTCTATTCTCCATTCTGACTTTTATACATGAACAAAAGTCTTGCTTTTGCCCTCTTAATTCTCATTTTCGCAGCACTCTCTGTAATTCTCAGGGCTTCAGCTATTTGCTGAAGAGACATCTCATCAAAATATCTCATCATGATAAGAGCTTTTTCTTCAGTATGAAGCCTGTCAAGAAGATTCATCAGGTTTTCATAGCTCATCTCACTCGTCTCATCATATGATTCATCAATGATCTCAGGCAGTTCATTTGATCTGTTCCAATCAGGATAATGAAGCTTCTTCTTCTCCCTCAGATAGTCAATACAATGATTATATGTTACTGAATAAAGCCACGAAGAGAATGATGAGTTACCCTTATAGCTGTCAAGCTTTTCATAGGCTTTGGAGAGTATGTCACCTGTGAATTCCTCAGCCAGGTCTCTGTTCTGCGTCAGTCCGTAACACTTGTCAAGAACCTTTGAGTAATACCTCTTAAATAACTGAGAATAAAGCTCGGTATCTTTTTTTATGCGAATTCTTTTAACAATTTCCTCATCGCTGAGTTGCTGCTTGCTGCGGCTCATATAATCTAATGTTCACGATTCTGCAAATATAAAATAATCCTTAATAAGGGTGTTCGGGAACCGGATGGTAAAAATATTTTACACAAAAGTGCGTTACTTTTAATATAAAATTCGTCATAATTATAAAAATTGTTAAATTTGCAGCGGATTTGAAAATCTGAAGCAGAGTACTTTAACATAAAAAATTAATAGAACCAAATTCAAACAGAAATGAAAAACAGATTTTTTTTAGTTGTTGCTACCGTTGCAGCAGTTGCTCTTATGACAAGCTGCGGTAAAGTTCCTCAGGCTAACATCGACGCTGCCAATGCAGCTATCGATTCAGCTAAAACAGTTCAGGCTGACATCTACCTCCCAACTGAGTTTGCAGCACTTAATGACTCAATGTCAGTTATTATGCAGGGTGTAGAAGCACAGAAATCAAAATTATTCAAAAACTTCAAAGAAGCTAAAGCTAAATCAGACGCTCTTACTGCTCTTGCTAACCAGGTTGTAGCTAATGCAGCTGTTAAGAAAGATGAAGTTAAGAAAGAAGCTGAAGGTCTCCTTGCTGAAGTGAAAACACTTCTTACCGACGCTCAGGGTCTTGTTAAGAAAGCTCCCACAGGCAAAGAAGGCAAAGCTGTTATTGAAGAGATTAAAGGCGAACTTGCTGCTATTGAAACTACAATAAATGACTCTCAGACACTCTTTGATGGTGGTACAAACTACATGCAGGTACTTGATAAAGTTAAAGCTGCAAAAGTTTCCCTCGATGGAATCATCACCGAACTGACTGAAGCCATTGCAAAAGTCAGGAGATAATATCATCCCGATATTGAAATAATAATATCCCCGGGCTTGACCCGGGGATTTTTTTAACATTAAATCCTTAAATGAAAAAATCCTTGGCTAAGATATTGATTACAAGCATTATAGCTACAATTATAATTATTGCCTTCACATGGCTTTTCATTGTGCTAATACCTGAACCTCCTCTTAAAGAGATTGAAAACGCCAGAGCTGCAATTGCAGATGCCAGGGATCATAATTCAGTTATTTATTCATCAAAAATATTTAGGGAAGCACGTAGTTACTATGACTCTGCCATGATTTCATGGAAAGCAGAAAATCACAGGTTTATTCTCTTCCGTGATTATGAAAGCGTGCGCATGTTTGCAACTATCTCTCAAAAGAAAGCTGCTGAAGCAACAAAAAGAACAATTGCTAAGTCTAATGACCTTAAGGCAAGTCTTGATCGCGAGATAAAGAGACTTAATGCTGAGGTTATCGATTATGAAAAGGTTTTTCTGTCTCTCCCCGTCTCACAGGAAATGAGAAAAAAATACGCTAAGGGCAAGCTTCTCCTGAAGGAGGCGGAGATCGCATTTGAAAAAAATCAGTACGTTAACGGTAACGTTAAGATTACTGAAGCAAATGAGTATATAACCGATTCATTTAATTACTCACGGAAAAAGTTATCAGACTATTTCAGAAATTATTCCTACTGGCAGGAATTGATGAGAGGCACTATTAACGAGAGTCGTGATAGCAGTGGCTATGCTATAATAGTTGAAAAGATACCAGGTGTGTGCCATCTGTATTACGGAGGCAAAAAACAATATACTTTTGAGGCAGAATTCGGAAGAAATTGGATGGGTGACAAAATGAGCAGAGGTGATGATGCCACTCCGGAAGGCAGGTACATGGTGACAAAAAAACTATCCAACGGATCAACGAAATACCATAAGGCCCTTATGATCAACTACCCGAACCAGCAGGACCTGGAGGAATTCAACGCCAGAATTAAGCGTGGTCAGCTACCTGAAAGTGCAAGGATAGGAGAATTAATTGAGATACATGGAGATGGAGGTAAAGGAGGCAACTGGACAGAAGGTTGTGTTGCTTTGAAGAACCGTGACATGGACCTGCTTTTTGAACATGTCGACAGCGGCACTCCGGTAACTATTATCGGCTCATCAATGTCACTGGACAAATATATCTCCAACCGTTAGAATTGGATTGCCTGTATCAATGATGGAAGAAAAGACAGGAAATATCAAACAGGGAGAAGGAGCAGAAGCTATCACCCGAAAAAGGGATAAGAAGTGGATTCGCATTACTCTTATTTTTACTGTGTTAGTGTTTCTTGCGCTGTTTCTTTTCTCAGTACCTGTATATATCGGACCCGCAATACAACATAGCTGGGGCACCAGCAGGGCGGAATGCAGAATAGATTCCTCATTGTTGAAGAATAAGAACATTAAGAAGCAGATAGCCCGCATTCAGTCAGATATTACAAGGCTTGACCGCAAACTCTCAGGTTTCATCCCAACTCAGACCTATATAGTTATAAACACCACTGATAACAGATTTTCCCTTTATAAAAACAAAAAACTTGTCAGACAGGGATTCTGCTCATCAGGCAGCTATACTCTGCTTAAAACAGAGGACGGAGAAAAAGAATGGAAATTCAAAACTCCGAGAGGACGATTTACTATACATGGTAAAACCACTAACCCGGTCTGGAGGAAACCTGATTGGGCATTTATTGAAGAGGGTTTGCCTGTTCCAAGTGACGGAGATCCATCAAGATGGGAGTATGGTGTTCTGGGTGACTATGCATTAAGCCTGGGTGACGGATACCTTATCCATGGAACAATATATAAAAGGTTCCTGGGTATGCCGGTAACCCATGGATGCATAAGACTCAATGACGATGATCTTGAAGCAGTGTATAATTCTCTTAATATAGGTTCCAAAGTTTACATTTACTGACCATCCTGATAAACAACATATAATGATTAAAAGATACAGATGGATTTTTATCACGGGAGTAATCCTCCTTGTTGTCATCGTATTCTATCTTTCCAGGGCAGTTTCTGCTGTAAATCATACTGTTAAGGCTTTTGATCAGGCCTATTTTGCCTCGCTTGAGCAAAAAGAGGGTGATACAATAAACCAGTGTTCAATACCTGGTTATATAGATCTTCTGCGAAAAAAATCATTTCTTAATGCGCAGGTAAAGATGGCTGAATCAGATTCAATAGGTCTGCTTATCAATATGCGTGATAGCCTTATTCAGCTTCTCATAAAGGGTGTTGCAATAAGAAGCGTGAAAATTTATGAGTATGATATCAGTCCCTTCTTTGAACGGGCGAACCAGGAGGCGGTTTACAGCATGCTTTCTTCACCCCTAGTCATAACGGGAATGCATGCAACCTTCCCAAAAGAACCAATAAATGTTAAAATTGCGCCCAAAGACACCAGTGAGGCCGTGATAGATGTCAAACCTGATACTACAGATTTTGAGGCAGTTTTCTTTAACCTGGAGACCGACCGTAACGTCAGTTTCTTCTTCGAACAGCAGGAAGACACAGTAGCAGCAGACAGAAGAGCCCGTTTCTTCTTTGACCTGAATGATCGTTTCCATTATGCCAAGGCTTCGGTTAAGGCGCTTGCAAAGTTTGAAACCCCTCCTTATACTCCTTATATTAAAATCAGAATACCAAAATCTGAAGCAAAAATTGTATACAGGGCAATACCGGGAGAGGGAATGATCGTGCTGATGCAATAACTTACTGGTATTGTCGCGATACCAGGGCTGAACATTATTCTTTCTCTCTTGTTAAATATTTTAAGTAAAAATCCATCTTTGCGGTGAAAATGTGCTTTGCTCTTAACCAACCATAAAGTTCATGACAATAACAACCAGTTTGCCAATAAACAGAATTGACGGCCGCAACCTCTATTATACTTTTCTGGCAGGAGGAAACAAGATTATTGCTAACCAGGCCGAGCTGAACAGGATAAACATCTTTCCTGTGAATGACGGTGATACTGGCACAAATCTGGCATCTACAATGATATCGGTTATTGAGTCTCTGCAGCCCAACCGTTCATTTAAAATTACTGCTGACCGTATTGCTGAGGCTGCTCTTATTGGTGCAAGAGGTAACTCAGGTATTATTTTTGCCCAGTTCCTGTATGGATTAAGCAATGAAATAACAGTCGAAGGGTCATTATCACTTAAGCAGTTCTCTGAAAGCGTTAAAAGAGCAGTTAAATATATCTATGAAGCCGTAGCACATCCTGTTGAAGGTACAATGCTTACCGTAATTAAGGAATGGGCAGAATATTTGTATAACAGCTGGCATAAATTCTCCGACTTCAACCAGATGTTGATGAGTTCACTGGATGTACTGCGTGAATCACTTCTTTGTACAAAGTCAAAACTGCAGGTTCTGGCAAAAGCTAATGTCGTCGATGCAGGGGCAAAGGGCTTTGTGCTTTTCGTTGAAGGCATTGCAGAATATATTCGTTCCAGAAATACCAAAGAACTGCTATACTCAAAACCTGAGGGCATAACAAGGTTCGCTGAAGAAGCAACCATTGCCGAAAATGTTGAATACAGATATTGCACTGAGGCTGTTATCAAGGATGGCACAATCACTCAAAACGAATTATCAGCAATGCTGGAGAGATATGGTAATTCTGCTGTCATAGCCGGCTCAGGCAAGACAAGAAGAGTGCATGTTCATACAAATACACCGGCTGAACTTTTCCATGAGTTAAGACACTTTGGCCATCTGACTTTTCAGAAAG
>CAZGDJ010000219.1:0-5754 GCA_964524635.1 uncultured Rikenella sp.
GCTATAGCGGAGGGGTTCCACCTCTTCCCATTCCGAACAGAGAAGTTAAGCCCTCTTGCGCCGATGGTACTGCAGAGCAAAATGTGGGAGAGTAGGTTGCCGCCGACTTTACAATCAAAGCCCCGCCTGGAAACAGTGCGGGGCTTTTTTGTTTTACTTGGCATAAGACATAGGGCACCAGACATAAGGCAATAGAAAAATCGCTTTATAAGAACCCGGGGTACAGGTAGTCTTTTTAAAAGTGTCCGCAGTATTCTCTGCGTGCACTTTATCTCTTTTTCAAGATTTGTTTTGGAAAAACTGAGGTTGACTATAAAATAGAAAGCCTCAGTTTGTTTTAAAACAGATAATTTTATAACCTTTGCCAATATGGTTATGGTGAAAAATGGATTTGTAAACTTTTAACATTTGATGACAGATATTCTCTTAAGACTTGCTACTTGCGTTGAGTTTGGAAAAGTAGACAAGAATTCGCCTTATCCTCCTGACATGAAAAATCAGGATGGAGCCTATGAATTGACCAAAAGCGCGCTTGATTCCGGAGTAACCCCAGGAGTAATACTTGAAGAAGCACTTATCCCTGCCATGTCAAAAGTGGGGCAGAAATTCAGCCGTAATGAAATATTTGTTCCGCAGATGCTCATGGCTGCAAAGGCTATGAGCAGCTCAATGATTCACCTTAAGCCCTATTATCTTAATGGTGAGACAAAAAGAAAAGGAACTTTTATTATAGGAACCGTGACTGGTGACCTTCATGACATTGGCAAGAACCTTGTTGCAATGATGATTGAAGGAGGTGGCTGGGAAGTGATAGACCTTGGAGTGGACGTAAGCATTGATAAATTCGGACAGGCCGTGGAAAAATACCCGGGCGCAGTACTTGGGCTTTCAGCTTTGCTTACCACAACTATGGAAAACATGCGTAAGACTGTTGTTGCCTTGAGAGAGAAACATACTGATTTAAAGATACTTATTGGGGGAGCTCCCGTAACAGAAGAATTCTGCCGTAAGATAGAAGCTGATTTCTATTCTCCTGACCCGCAGGGTGCTGTGGAGTACCTCAAGACTCTTGCTTAATCATTGCATTTTTTTTGATTTTAGAACAAGGAATATCGATTTTAGATTTTTGATGTGACTATATTTTCCTGTTACCGGTTAGTGGCTGGTTGTCATAACATCCTAAATCCTAAATCGTTAATGGAAATCCCAAAATCATTTCCGATCTTGTTTTTTAACTATCTTCATACACTAAACCAAATGAATTCATGAAAACGATTCTATCCGGACTGTCAAAGGAGGTAATAATTGATACTGAAGGACCGGTTGTTATAATTGGTGAGTGCATCAATCCCACAAGAAGAAAGAAGCTTGTATCAACTCTTCAGGAGAAGAATTTTGAATATATGCTCTCACTTGCTAAATCGCAGATAGATGCTTTTGCTGATGTGCTGGATGTAAATGTTGGTTTCCCTGGCGTCGTAGATGAAGAGTTGTTGCCGGAAGCAGTAATTGTCCTGCAGGAAAACTTTGATATTCCTTTATGCCTTGATTCACCAAATCCAAAAGCAATCGAGGCTGCACTTAAGGTTGCAAAGGGTAAATGTCTGATCAACTCTGTAAATGCAGAAGAGAAATCATTGCAGATATTGTTGCCAATAGCAAAAGAGTATAATGCAGCTATAATTGGTCTGGTGCTTGATGATGATGGTATTACCCATGATCCGGAGAAGCGTCTCGCGATTGCTGAGAAGATTGTTGAGAGAGCGGTAAAGGCAGGGATTAAAGAGGAGGATGTTATAATTGACCCGATGGCGATGGCCGTGAGCGCTGACATGAGTGCATGCAAAGTTACCCTTGAAACCATCAGGCTTGTGCACCAGAATCTGGGACTGAATATCACACAGGGATCAAGCAATATTTCATTCGGGTTGCCTCATCGTGAAAGCATCAATGATGCCTTCATGGCAATGTCAATAATGAATGGCCTGACCTGTCCGATTGCTAATCCTGAAAAAATAACGGGGCTAATACGCGCAGCCGATCTTGTTCTTGGAAGGGATGACTATGCAATCCGGTTTATTGAGAATTATCAGAGAACCCTGAGCACGCAGCCTTAACACCTTGTCTGAATTGATTAGTTTTGCACTTTACCTATGATATTATGGAGAGCGCCAGGTTTACATATCCTTTTCAGGATCTTATTCCTCCTGTTAAAGCAATTGAGAGGACAATGGGATATAGCCCAGGTGAAGCTCCTGAACCGGTGACAACAATTATTGGCGAAGTTATTGGCGAGGTAAAAACACTAAATGAGGCAAAGGCCGAATACAGGATCCTTAGTAATATTGGTTTTGACAATGAAGGGAAATGTCTCATCATTGAAGGGGAAAGGTTTAATGTTAAACCAATCATTTTTAATCAGATAAGGAAAGCTGAAAAGATTGCTCTTTTTATTTGTACTGCTGGTGAAACAATTGGCAGAAAGAGCCGCCAGTCGATGAAGAGCGATGACATGTTGAAAGGTTATATCTATGATGTGGTAGGTTCCGAAATAGTGGAAGCCGCAACTGATAGGATGCAGGAAGAAATCAGAAAAGAGATGGCAGGGGAGGGGAGATTTATAACAAATCGATTCAGCCCAGGATATTGCGGATGGAATGTCTCTGAACAACATTCACTGTTCAGGTTTTTTAAAGACAATTTCTGCGGTATACATCTAACCGGTTCGGCTCTTATGTCACCTGTGAAGTCAGTCAGTGGCATTATTGGAATTGGGAAAGAGGTTAAGTTTTCTCAATACCATTGCACTGTATGTGAAGATAAAAACTGCCTTTATCGCAACAGGAAGCGATAGCTTTCCGGCGGCCCAAGATAACTTGGTCTCAGTCCACCTGTATCAACGACTATTTTTTCAACTATCACTCCGGGGTCAGTCATCCAGATTTTCAACTTATGGGTTCCTTCGGTTGCTATAGTATGTTTTGATGTTATATAACGTGCATTATCCATCACGGTTCTCTCCCAGACCGCATTGCCATTCTGGGCATTGAAATCCCCCGGCACAACAGTAATGATCTGAGGAAGTTCATCATCAAATGATATACCAATTCTCAGGTCTCTTCCATAAATGAAGTTCAGGGTGGGAGAGAGTGAAAGACTAACTTTTATGTCTCCTGTAGTGAATAGATACATCTGGTACTCCAGAAGAGGAGCATTCTTACCTGGTATTGTTGGGGCTGCGTCAACGGATGCTGTTGCCCGCATACCCGACAGAGTTTTACCGTAACCATCTATTCTTTCCCATCGGGCATCATTTAAGTCAGACTTGCCTGTATAGTGTTCAGCTTCCATTGATACAACTCCTTCTCCTTCAATAAATCCTTCAAAAGAACCGGATGGTTTTTCGGGGTTGAAAGCTTTTACTTTCACAGATATCTCCTTGTCGGCAAATTTGATAGCAACAGTTCCTGAATTCATGCCTTTTGGAACACTTGGCCAGTCTATTTTTACTTCAATCCTTTCCTGTTTCCATACTTTTCCTTTGGTTTTGTCAAGCAATATCCATGGTGCCGATGGGGCAGCGGTAAAATCAAAGGGATTACTGCCTCTGTTAAACACATCAAAATAATGTGTTTGCCTGTTAAACCTGTCGAATTCAGGGAGAACAGGAATCTCATTACTGCCAGGCCATGATTCTTCTGATCCTTCAACTGCTATTGCCATAGACGGGCTATCCTGGATCTTGATGTGTTTAAGTCTGATAGCTCGCAGAGTGTTGGACGGAGGGTCTGCCCAGTTGGTATAACCAAGGTGGGTCTGATCCATAAAATGATTCCACTTACCTCCGGAAAATGAGCGGTTGTAGTAATTCATAAGGCTTGTGTCAGCCTGAAAGAGGAGCTGTGTCTGGATTGCCATCTCATCTGTTGTTGCCCTGCCCTGTTTTGCATAAAGCATATTTTTTCCTGCAGCAAAATATAATTCGTTGACCAGTGCAGAAGCTTTGGTAGGAAAAAGCACCAGTTGGTAAAATGCATCACGCATATCAGCCGGGAGCTTCTCTGATATTTTTTCTGCTCTATCCGTAATATCCTTATAATCAGCAACAACACTTTCGGCTTCATGATAATTAACAAGGCTGTAAGTTGTAGGGCTCAGGAGCTCAGGTTTACGGCGGCCATTAAAACGGGTATATTTTATCAGGATGTCAGCTATTTCATCTGCGAATTCACTTCCAAATTCCCTCTCAGCCCATGCAATTGTATAGGCACGGATGTCAGAGCCTTTATATCTGTCAGTGTCCCATGCAAGATCCAGAAAGAATTCCATCGGGTACTCGTAACCCTTAAAATGCCCGACATTAACTATCCATATCCTGTCTGCCCCATATTGTTTGGCAAGTGACATTTGGTCCCAGATCTTGGCTATCGGGTTAGTGTTTATCCACTGGTAGCTTCGCGGCCCGCCATGATAGTCGAAGTGGTAATAAATACCTGCGCCTCCGGCTCTGTTTCTCTCTTCGGCTGTAGGCAATCTTCTGACATTTCCCCAGTTATCCTCAGCCCAGAGAAGGGTGACATCATCAGGGACCCTCAGTCCTTCATTATAATAGTCCTGTACCTCTTTATAGAGGCACCACATCTGGGGTATTTGTGTCACGTCGGGGGTTATTTCTTCAGCCAGGATTTTACGCTGGACCTCAACAATCTTTTCCAGTTTGGCCATATTGGCGGCAGGCCCTCCCGGTCCCATCTCGGTGTCGTCAGCACCGCGCAGTCGCATTGTGATAATACTCTCATAATTCCTGTTGCGCCTTATGCCTTCACGCCAGAAGTTTATCAGGGTATCAGAATGTCTGGTCCAGTTCCAGCTGCCGAGAGTCTGTTTGAATCGGCGGTCCCATTCTTTCTGAGCCCTGAGCATAGGTTCCTGGTGTGATGTACCCATCACTATGCCGTATTCATCAGCGAGTCTTGCATTAAGAGTATCATCCTCATTGAAAGCATTATTCCACATGGCAGGCCACAGGTAATTACCTTTCAGCCTGAGTATCAGTTCAAAAACTTGTGAGTAGAATTCACTGTTATAAGCAGCCACACCAGCGGGTACAGGAGGATCTTTCGAGAGAGGAGCCATTCCATATTTCCATGCAACCCAGTTTGTAAGGGCAGGTGCTTCATCATTCAGAAAAATACCACGGTACTTCACTGACGGTTCACCCATCATATGTCTTCCCGAAGCAACATATAAAGCTTTCTTATGTTTTACCGGAACGTCAGCCCACCAATACCATGGTGACACACCGATCTGTTTTGACAGCTCATAAATAGCGTATATCGTTCCACGCTTATCACTGCCTGCGATCACAAGCGCTTTTTTGACTCCCGGCAAAGGATTGATGATAACTTCAGTCACAGAAGATTCCCATTTACCGGCAATCTCTGATACATCAATCTTCTTTTCAGATATTAACCTGTCAACCATGGGGCTTTTTCCAATGGTACCGACAATAACCAGGTGTTTTGATTTGGGAACCTTTTCCGTAAACAATTTGGGAACTGCTCCTGTTACCTTTCCGATATCTGATTGAAGATCTTTGGCTGCCCTCATCACACCAGGGTAGTCTTTATCGCTCACAAACATCGGGGCGGATTTACCTGCCACCGAGAGGGTAAAACCATCTGCGGCTGACGATACGACGAGGTCTGAACCGGATGCTGCGGTGATGACATTGGCAGAGAAAACAGAAAGAAC
>CAZGDJ010000220.1:0-5700 GCA_964524635.1 uncultured Rikenella sp.
CCGCCCGTGGCTGCAATAGTCAGTGCCGGCAGTGTCCCTCCCACACATACCGCTGTTGGTGAAACCGGATGGGTTGTGATCGCTGGATCGGCAAATACCGTTATATAATTTGTTTTTGTAACACTGGCAGGAGTGCTGTTTTCAACTATCGATAGCTGAACTGTTGAAGACCCGGTTCCAGTATATACAACAGTATGAGGGCCTTTAGTACTTGCTGTAGCCGGACTTGCATTTGCACCAAAGTTCCAGCTATATTTTGTTGTATCTGACGTACCCGTTGATGCATCAGTAAAAATTACTGATCCTCCGTTGCAAATCTGTGTAACGTCTGTAACGAAATCTGCAGTTACCTGGGCTTTGCCGTTTAATGATAAAAATACCAGAAGTAGCGGTAGTATAATTACTTGTGATATTTTTATCAGATCGAAGCGAAGGACAATTTTTTCCCGAAAGTATTTCATTTTATAACTTTATATTCAATCAAAACAAAGACAAAAAATGATAACAACTCCAATAATTCTTGCTTCATAAAAGAACATTTAATCAGAGCTGTTTCAGCAGTAAAATGCAGTAATTAAGATCCAAGTTAGCCGTTTTTGACTGAAATCTTGGTTTTTTTTGACCAACTGAGTCAAAATATAGTTGAAAGCCCTAAATTTAAAGATATGACAGGATTAATAAGCTTTGAAAATTTACCGAAAATGGTTGTATTTTTAAAACTTAGAATTTAATTTTATCCTAAATAACGGGAGAAGAAAACCCGTAATTGTTAAATAACTATTAATCAAAACTTTAATGCCATGACAAAAGGACTTGTTACCAAGAAGAGCACAAAGAAAGAGCCCACGAAGAGTCTAAAAGAGAAACGCAAGGAGAAAAAAGAGAAGAAAAACGCAAAATAAGTTCAATTCCTGGAATTTTTTTTACTGTTTACCAGTTGCTGCTTCAGAATATTGAGATCTGAAACAGAATTTTTGTCTTAGCTTTTTGCTATCTTCATCCTTTATTATAACGGAGTAATCCAAAGGGATGAGAAAAAACAACCGCGAGAACGGATCACCCTTTCCATGGGCCACGGTAAGCATATTAATTTCTGCGGCTATATTGCTGTTGATCCTGGTTATTATATACACCTCAAGAGAAAAGAAGCGTCTTATTATCAATTCTATCAATGAAATTGAATCAGTAGCAAAGATCAAGTCAGATCAGGTTGAACGGTGGCAGCGTGAAAAGATTAATGACGCCAAGCTCATCTTTGATAATCTTGCCCTGGTAGAACAAATTGAAGCTTTCTTTATAAAAACTAATAATACAAGAGAGAGGACCAGCCTGACGCAATTTCTTCATTCACTGAACATAAACTACGATTACAGAAGTGCCGTACTTCTGGATGCAGGTGGCAAAATGGGATTAGCTGTTCCGGCTACTGACACGATGATCGGTGATAACCTTAAAAAAAGAGTGAGAGAAGTTATTGCAGACCCACGCATTAGTCTTTCAGATATACATTCAGCACCAGCAGCAGAATATGCACATCTGGATCTTGTCGTTCCGATGATGATGCCATTAAAATATGATTCCGTTCTCAGCGGTCTTCTGGTTTTCCGGATAGATCCTGCTGAAGACCTGTTTCCTGCACTGGCGTCCTGGCCAACACCCAGCGCTGCGTCTGAATGCCTTCTTTTTAGTATCAATAATGACTCAGTCACTTACCTGAATGATCCAAAGGACTTCGAAAATGGCATATATGAAATAAAAAATTATGCAGGAGATCTTGAATTTGCCGCTATAAGAAACCAACGGACCGGTCAGAACTATGTCAGAGGTTATGATTATCGTGGAATGGAAGTGATTGAGACTGTCAGACACATCAGCGGAACAGAATGGTATCTTTTAGCCAAAAAAGACATCAGCGAAATCCTGTACGGGTTTAAAAGAGAGACCACCCTTATATGGATGATATTGTTTGTTGTACTGGCAGCCCTAGCAGCAATAAGTTATCTTATTATCAGGTTCACACGTGCACGCTTTTACCGTGAGAAATACCTGGAGGAACTTAACAAACAGGCTCTGATAAAGCACTTTGACTTCATTATAAAACACGGAAGTGATATTATTCTGTTGCTAGACCATGATATGAAGATAGTTGAGGCAAATGATCGTGCAATCGAGACATATGGTTACCCCAGGGAAACAGTTATAGGAATGAATGTTGCAGAGCTCCGCACTCCTGAATCTGTTCCACTTCTTGCAAAGCAGATACAGGAAGTTGACATTAAGGGCTCCTCATATATTGAGACAACTCATAAGCGCAGTGACGGGACAACCTTCCCTATTGAAGTAAGTGTGAGAACTGTTGAAGTTGAGGGTATTAAATATTACCAGTGCATTGGGCGTGATATCACTGAGCGCAAGAACGTTGAGAAGGAAATGACCGAAAACAATAAAAAGCTCAATACAATTATCAACAACCTGCGGGGTGTAGTTTTCCTGTGCAAGGATGACTCTGAATGGACCATGAAATATATAAGTGATGGGATATATGAGCTTGCAGGTTATCTTCCTAATGAATTTATTGACAATAAGATAAGATCCTTCAATTCCATTATTTTCCCTGACGACAAGAAAAATGTCAGGGATGAAATACACAAGGCATTAAGCACAGGGTATCTTTACAGCATTGAATACCGTATTATTACATCTGCAGGAAACATACGATGGGTATGGGAGAGAGGACGAGGCTATTATGAAGAAGATAAACTTGTTGCCCTGGAAGGATTTATTTCTGATATCACAGATCGCAAACGTATAGAGGATGAGCTTATAAAAGCAAAGGACAAAGCTGAACAAAGTGACAAGCTCAAAACAGCCTTCTTACATAACATATCTCACGAGATACGTACCCCGATGAACGCAATTATAGGGTTCACGACTCTCCTTGATTCTCCGGAAATAACCGATGAGACACGCAAACAATACATTGACATTATCTACCAGAGCAGCAACCAGTTGCTTTCCATAATAACTGATATCGTTGACATATCAAATATTGAAACCGGCCTTGTCAAGATTTCGCGAAGTGAAGTAAACCTTAATAACATTATCAGAAACCTGTTTGAACAATACAGACTTCGCGCTCATCAGCAAAACCTGAAACTATTATATACTACCCATCTTGGCAACACTGAAGCCAACGTGCTTACTGACGAGACAAAGGTGATACAGGTTATGTCAAATTTGCTTAATAATTCACTGAAGTTTACTAAAAAAGGAAGTATAGAGTTTGGATATGTACTTAGAGGAGAAACAATAGAATTCTTTGTTAGTGATACAGGAATAGGTATTGGTCAGGAAAACCAGGACAAAGTATTTGAAAGATTCTATCAGGTTGAAAGTCCGAATTCAAAACAGTTCAGCGGAACCGGATTAGGTTTATCAATCTCAAAAGCTTATGTTGAACTCCTTGGAGGCACAATGTGGCTTATCTCGAAAGAGGGAGAAGGATCATTATTCTGTTTTTCAATTCCTTACTATACACCAAGTAGCCCTGAAAAGGGCAGAACCATAGTCAAGAGGAAAAAAGCTGAACAGTAGGTTGCCAAAATCTTTCTCAGGCTTTCTTTATTTGAATCCCAAGTTCATCAAGCTGTTCGTTTTTTATCTGAGATGGAGTATCAATCATTACATCCCTGGCCTGGTTATTCTTTGGGAAGGCAATGAAATCACGTATAGTGTCTGATCCACCAAAGATTGCAGCCCATCTGTCAAACCCAAATGCAATACCTCCATGAGGTGGTGCGCCAAACCTGAAGGCATTTAAAAGAAAACCAAACTGATGCTGTGCCTCCTGTTCAGTAAAACCTAAAGTTTTAAACATGAGTTGTTGTGTTTCAGTGTCATGAATACGAATTGAGCCACCTCCGATCTCGGTGCCATTAATGACAAGGTCGTAAGCATTTGCATGAACTCTTCCCGGATCCGTCAGCATTAATGGCAGGTCTTCGGGTTTTGGAGAAGTGAAGGGATGATGCATTGCATAAAATCTTTTTGTTTCCTCGTCCCATTCCAACAGCGGGAAATCAACCACCCATAAAGGAGCAAACGCTCCCGGAGTCCTGAGTCCCAGCCTGCGACCCATTTCAAGCCTGAGTTCCCCAAGAGCTGTAAGGGTTTGCTTTTCTATCCCTGACAGTATCAATAAAAGATCACCCGGAGCAGCACCCATTTCCTTTGCAAGTTCTCCAAGGTCATCCTGTGAATAGTACTTATCAACCGAAGACTTTAAGGTGCCGTCAGGCTCAATGCGTGCATACACAAGCCCTTTTGCCCCTATCTGGGGTCGTTTTACATACTCCGTCAGTTCATCCAATTGTTTGCGGGTATATGAACCACAGCCAGTTGCACAAATACCGCCAATATATTCAGCACTGTCAAAAACCTGAAAGCCCTTTCCTCTTGCCTTAACTGTCAGGTCAGTGATCTTCATACCGAACCTGATATCAGGTTTGTCGCTACCATAGTATTTCATAGCCTCATCATAAGGCATACGTGGAAATTTTTCAGTGAACTCTATACCTTTGATCTCCCTGAAAAGGTGTCGCGCCAGGCCCTCAAAAGTATTAAGGATATCATCCTGATGGATAAAAGACATTTCACAGTCTATCTGTGTAAACTCAGGCTGTCTGTCTGCACGCAGATCCTCATCACGGAAACACTTTACAATCTGAAAATACTTATCGAACCCTGCCACCATAAGCAACTGTTTGAATGTCTGGGGACTCTGAGGCAATGCATAAAATTCCCCGTGATGCAATCTTGAGGGTACGACAAAGTCACGGGCTCCTTCAGGAGTGGATTTAATAAGGACCGGAGTTTCAACCTCAATGAATCCCTGATTATCAAGAAATCGTCTAACTTCCTGAGCCATTTTATGCCTCAGAATAATATTTGAACGGACATTTGCACGCCGAAGATCCAGATACCGGAATTTCATCCTGAGTTCGTCTCCCCCGTCAGTATTTTCCTCAATGGTAAAAGGGGGTACCTCAGAAGGATTAAGTATTATGAATGATTCAACCAGAATCTCAATATCTCCAGTTGAAAGTCGTGAATTCTTGCTGCTCCGTTCCGCTACCATACCTGTAACCTGAATGACAAATTCACGTCCAAGCCTTCTGGCCTGAAGACAGAGGGCAGGGTTGGTTTCCATATTGAATACCAGTTGAGTTATTCCATATCGGTCACGGAGATCAATAAAGGTCATTCCTCCCAGATCTCTTGATCGCTGAATCCAGCCAGACAAAATGACTCTTTCTCCCTTATTTCTTATCTCCAGTTCTCCACAGGTATGTGTTCTGTACATTGTGTTTGATTTTGTTGACAAAAGTAAGTATTTTGGGTTAATAGGCATTAGGCAACTGATAATAGGCAGGGGATAAATAAAACCATCTGAGGTTGCCATCAGCTTACAGCCATGTTAAAGCGGTAATAATCCGGTAATAACTTTCCTGTTTCATCTCAATTTTTTTTCTAAAATTGCATTCTGATACCTACCATATTATTAGCATGGGAGTCAGTATTAAAACCAAAACTGCGAGATTATCCGTTATTTCCAACGCTTTCCTTATAATTATGAAGCTGGTGGTGGGGCTTCTGACTAATTCTGTAAGTATCCTTTCTGAAGCAATACATTCATCACTT
>CAZGDJ010000221.1:0-5694 GCA_964524635.1 uncultured Rikenella sp.
GAGTGGAAAAGCTGAATCTGAACGGTGAGCATAATGATCCAACTGTTATGAGGTCAAAAATAATGTGGGATATTCTAAGAAAATGGAATATCCCCGCCCCAAGGGCCAACCATGTCAGGGTATATATCAATGAAAGCTATTATGGCCTCTATATCAACGTGGAACATATAGATGAGGAGTTTGCAGAGTCGCGTTTTGGCAACAAGGACGGGAATCTATATAAATGTCTCTATCCAGCCGATCTTGATTATCGCGGATCAGATCCTGACAGCTATAAATTCTTTTCTGGTGACAGGATGGTATACGAACTGAAAACAAACCTTGAGCGAAATGATTATTCAGATCTCGCAGCACTCGCAGAAGTACTTTACTCTTCTTCTGATGATATGCTCTCATGCGATCTTGACAGGCTTTTCAATACTTATGATTATCTGAAGATCATGGCAGCCGATATCTTCTGTGGTAACTGGGACGGGTATATCTACAATAAGAATAATTTTTACCTGTATCATAATACAGCAACAGATAAAATTGAATATATCCCTTACGATGTTGATAATACATTTGGCATAGACTGGTTCGGCGTTGACTGGGCAAGAAAAGATATTTATTCCTGGCAGCCCGGCGGATCTGAGAAGAGACCACTTTATGATCGTATAATTAACAATCCCGAACTCAGAAAACAGTTCTCATGGTACACCAATCAACTGGTTACTGCCACTCTTGATATTGATTCGCTGGTTGCCAGTATTGAACAGAGAAAGAATATGATTGCTCCGTATGTCTCCGTAGATCCATATTATCCTTTATCATATGATTATGATTATGACGATTTTTTACTTTCCTTTCAAAGCGCACCCGGGGCCCACGTCAAGTACGGTATTTATCCATATTTAGATGCCCGCAGCCAGTCATTAGTTCAGCAACTTGAATCCGTCGTAATGTCTCCTGTTGTAAAATATACAGGACATAACCGCGAATCAGAGCAGTCAATTACTATCAGCGCATTCATTGAGGCGGCAGCTCTGCCCGTAAACGTACTATTGATCTATACCATGGATAATGGAGACATTCAGCAAACTGCAATGGTCTCTGACGGCAATGGCAGATACACTGTTGCTCTGGATGGACTGACAGTAAATTCAACAATAGGTTATCAGGTACTGGCCACTGATTACAATGGACAGTCTACCATCAGACCCTGCGAACCTAAGATGGTGAGACCCCCGGACAGGGTTCCGCAGTTGTTCATTAATGAATTTATGGCTGACAATTCAGCTGTGATCAGTGATGAATTTGGAATTTACAGTGACTGGATTGAATTGTACAACGGGGATAATACCGATGTATATCTGGGAGACCTGTATCTTACTGATGACCTCAGTAAGCCCTATAAATGGAGGTTGCCCAAAACATACCTTTCACCGGGAGACTTTCTGCTTATCTGGACTGACGGTAATACGAACCCCGGAGATCTGCATGCTTCATTCAAACTTGACAAACAGGGTGAAGCAATAGGTCTCTTCTCTTCAGATGGCATTATGATTGACACGCTAACCTTTGGCATACAAACCAAGGACATAAGTTACGGAAGAATAAGTGATGGAGCTGAAAAGATGGTATTCTTCAGCACATCTACCCCGGGAATGTCAAATTCTCTGGGGATTACAGCCCTGGAAAAACTTATTGCCTATCCGAATCCTGTCAGAGGGTCTGTTGTAAAACTAAGCCAGAGAGTAAACTGCACGGTTTATAACTTATCCGGAGTCAGATTATTTGCAGGTAATGATGTTGATGAAATAGACATCAGTGGTTATCCTTCAGGGCTGTATATCATTGTCACTGATAGAGGACAGAGCGTAAAAATTATGGTGATAAGATCTAACTGAGTTCCACGGCTACCTCTGCACATCAATTACCAATACGACACTTGTCTGTGTAAATCTGTGGTAAATCTTCTGTCAGCGAGATTATTGAATTTAAACAAAAATATCTTTTCGCCTGTAAATCCTGTATGCGGCAACGGTAAGGATCAAGGAGATACCTAGAAAATATGCGAGGTGCCATAATTCCATCCTGTAGGCTGGATCAATCGCATTGACGTTGGCATATTTAAATGGACTTATATATCCCAGGCTGGAAATGCTTTCAGTAATCTTTGATATAGTATAGATGAAGTAAAAAAAAAGGACCAGCCCAATACTGAAAGTTGTTATCGACCTGGGTTTTTTTATCAATGTTGACATGAAGATTCCTATCGCACCGAAAAGAAGATTTAGCAATAGTGTATAAAGAGAAAGGACAAGGAATGGTTTTAATTTAACAGGGTTCTTGTCAACAAGTTCCATCGATAAAAATCCGGCCAGTGCTGTAACAACATTAAGCAGCAGGATAGAGATAAAGACTACAGCAAGCTTGCTGACGAAAATTTCGGTGCGTGACATGGGTCTGGTCAGAAGGTAATCCGCAGTTTTATTGTATTCTTCTTTGAGGAGGATATTTGAAGAAATAACAATTGAGAAGATACTGCCCAGAACCATCATGTAGATGATATTATTGACGGAAAAGAAACCCAGCACAGAGAGCATATCATTAATGTTGGAGATGCCTTTGAATTGGAGCATTTCTTTGGGGACAAGACTCATCATCCCCAGAACCTTTGACTGGTTTTCAATGAATGTCTGGTAGACAGACATGGTAAGCGATATCAGAAGTGTTATGACTATAGTCCATAATAGCAGGCTCATAGATACTCTTCTGAACTCCCTGAAAAACAGGTTTTTATTTAGTTGTCTCATTCCTGCTTATTTGTAATAATGCATAAATATTTCTTCAAGAGAGGGTTCCTCAATTGTCAAATTGACGACACTTTTTCCCGCCAGAGCTGCTAAAAGACCATTAGCGTCACCTGAATAGAAGAAGGTGGTTATGTTGCCGGTTCTGACGATAATGTTTTCAATACCCTTGATTGCCAGATCGTTCTCTTTTATTGGTTCATTCAGTTCAATATGAACCTTTTTCAGTTGTTTTTTCCTAAGAGTCTCTATATTTTCTATCTGAACTATTTTGCCATCCCTGATTATAGCTACTCTTTTGCAAAGCATCTGCACTTCACTGAGTATATGTGAAGAGAAGAATATCGACATGCCTCTGCGGTTTTCTGAACGCAGCAGCTCAAAGAACTTTTCCTGCATAAGCGGATCAAGGCCCATGGTGGGTTCATCAAGAATGAGTAAATCAGGTCTATGGATCAAGCTCTGTATGATGGAAACTTTCTTTTTGTTGCCTCTTGATAAATCTGAAATCTTTCTGCCAAGGTCCAGCTCAAACCATTTTGCCATGTCATTTATTCGCTGTGTGCTATGCCGGTTATCGTAAAAACGACTGCAATAGCTCAGAAAATCATGGACGTACATAAAGGGATATTCGACCGCATCTGAGGGAATGTACCCTGTACGTTGCTTTATCTTCCTGGTATCCCTTATCACGTCCATTCCCATTATCCTTGCACTTCCGGATGATGGGAAGATGAGGTTCATCAGGATTCGTATTGTTGTAGACTTGCCGGCTCCGTTAGGTCCAATAAAACCAAATATCTCACCCTGATTTATTTCAAGATTTATATGATCAATGCCTCGGGCCTTACCATAGAATTTTGAAAGATCCTTTATTTCAATTACAGGAGAACTCACTTAGTTATTAACATTATTCTTACCACTTAAAAAATATGCCAAAATCGATATCAAACTTCTCAAAATGATGAACAGGGTTTTCGATTGTTGCTGCAACAGGATCACTATCTGTCCATTCATATATTATGCGGGTATAATCTACCGACCTGTTCACAACATACCATCCTGACTGAAACTGGATACCTCCGGTGACTTTTTAAGTTTCAGAATGTCAAGTTTTAGTTCGGCCTCAGGTAAAAAGTACAATGCCGGAGATGGAAGTGTCTCATACCTGATCACTCTCCGTAAGTTTGAGTTAACTTCTTTCTGATCGAAAACCTCTTCAAACTTCACCATAGAGCTAATGCCTCCACTAAAGTATAATGTGCAGGTGAATGAGTGATAAGAAAACGGAAACACCAAACCTGCTATAAAACCGGTTTCATTCAGTAAATTCTGCCTCGTATTAGTATTGATATCGCCATAGAAACCATCATCCTGTAGCTTGTGGTATGAGTCATAATTATTCAAATAGTGTGGGTAAATATAGATTCCGACAGTGAATCCAAGATACCTGAAAGGTTTATAGATGCCTTTGGCATTAAGATAGGTAGGAATCATATCACTATACAAGGCCAGTTTGACATCAGCCTCCCACTTATCATTAAAACAGGCATGAGTGGTAAATCCAAGATATTCGTCAGATTCAAAGTCGAGGTAATTCAGAAAATCCAGGTTCCCGGTATTACTAAATATATCGCGGGTGGTCTTCCTTAACCCAAACCATGATGAAACAGAATATTTTTCTGCTATTTTATCCTGAGCCCGGAGGTTCTGGCAATAGACGAATGGAATCATAAACAGCATCATCAGTATTCTGATCTTCATCGTCTGCGATTATTAGCTGTTAGGAAGTATGGTTATTACCGGAGTTGTTCCGGTTAATGATCTGCCGTCTGAGAGTTCTATTGTTACAGTAAACTGAGCGACATCATTTAAGATTTCTTCCTTACAGAATATCTGAAAGGAGGTTTCTGGTGAATCAGAGTAGATATTCGCGTTTATTATGCTGTACAGATTTTCGAAAGTCAGATATAAGTGTGAAGTTGAATTATTATCAGTGGATGAAAGAGCCAGAAACAATTCTGTAACATCGGAATCAGCAGGAATCTCAGGCGAGATAGAATTGAGGGTCGTGATTGAAACTTTTTCTATTTCCTGGTTAGCAGCAAAAATTGGATTACAGTCGCATGCATTTGCACTTTCAAAGCCAGAGACCGGATTGATAAAGTTAAGAAAACCCACTTCAGGAATTCCTGTCACATCAACCTCAAAGGAAACGGCTTTAGCATACATGATGTCATTATCACTCCAGGTGACGTAACTGCCGGAGTTATCAATATTCCGTAAAGAAATCGTTTCATAGTCGAACGGGATAGGTTCTTCGCCGCAACTACAGCAACTCTGGACAATCCTTATAATGAATACAATGATAATTAGTATTAAAGACTTCCTGATTACTTTCACAATGGTATCGCTATGCTAATCTGAAACTAAATGTATAGTAAAGATATTATTTATTGACCCAAAAGATACATCACACAGCAAGTTTCGCGTATTTCATCACCCAAACCCTCCTTTTGCCTTATGCCAAATTAATTGGTATATTTATATAATATTGTTTATCAACCTAACGGGAACAGATATGGGAATTTTAACATGGATCGCAATGGGACTCATAGTTGGGGCTATTGCAAAGTTTATCATGCCGGGTAAAGACCCCGGAGGCTTAATAATGACTATTCTTTTGGGAATAGGAGGAGGATTGCTTGGTGGCTTCATTGGAACAAGCCTAGGCATCGGATCAGTCCAGGGATTTGATCTTAAGAGTATATTGATTGCTACCGGTGGTGCAATAGTTATTCTTCTGCTATATAAAGCGATAAGAAAGAAATAATCAATGTTGCCATATTTTTTTCCGGGCATTGTTTTTATGAACAATGAAAATGTATTTTACCCTAAA
>CAZGDJ010000222.1:0-5678 GCA_964524635.1 uncultured Rikenella sp.
GCTTGTTCCTTTTATGCTTGTTGCGCTCATGTGGATTGTCAGGCTGTCAGATTATCTGTTTGATGTTGATTTATATTCTCTGGGAATTTTTCCCGGCAAGGTTTCTTCCTTAACAGGAATCATTACCTCGCCCTTTATTCATGGTGACATTGAACACCTTGTAAATAATTCCCTGCCTGTTTTTATATTAGGTACAGCGCTGTTTTATTTTTACTCCCAGGTTGCTTTCAGAGTTTTGATCTGGCAGTTTATCCTGACCGGATTGGCTGTTTGGATAACCGGAAGACCTTCGTGGCATTTGGGAGCCAGCGGTATAGTCTATGGGTTGTTTTCATTCCTCTTTGTGAGTGGGATCATAAGAAGACATATACCGTTAATGGGCTTGTCATTACTTGTTGTATTTCTGTATGGTGAGATGGTCTGGGGTATCTTCCCCGGTTTCAGAATGAATATTTCATGGGAGTCTCATATGCTTGGCGCTGTGGCGGGTGTCTTGCTTGCATTATGGTATCGCAAAGAGGGACCGCAGAAACCGGTACCTTTTTATGATCAGGATGAAGAGGACGATGATGAAGAAAATGAGCCTGTTGGATACAATCAAAGTAATTAATTGCTACTTTTACTGACTCTAAAACCTACCTAATTCTCCTGTTATGCATGTCAGAACCGGCACTCCTGCTTTTGACGAACTTATCCCGAGGATAAACAGATTTCTGGAACAGGATCTGCTTGAGGTAAACATTGATGGTGAGAAAATACGCGGATACAGGTCTCCCGATGCCCGGTCAATTTGGATAAGGAATTATTCGGATATGATGAGAGCTCTGAGATACTCAGAGCCTGATCTGAAAAGCACCATCAGACACTTCGCTGACAACCAGTCGCGGAACGGCCGCATTTTTGATTACTTCACAACTTTTCCCGAGAAACTGCCATGTGAGCGTGAAAACTGGACAAAGTATGTAAGGACACCGGTTGAGGCTGACACCGAGTTCAGGCTTATCAAAGCCGCATGGTTAGCCTGGCAGGCAACTGGCGATGACAACTTCATCAGGGAACTTATGCCTGTCTTTGAAAAAGCATTGGCTTACGTGATGAGCGGCCGTTATTTTGACAAGGAAAAATATCTGTTCAGAAGACCCTACACCATTGATACGTGGGACTTTGCCTATACTGCAGGCAAGCATGACTGGCTTCATTTTCAAATAGATGACAATACTTTTTGGGGCTTTTTTCATGGAGACAATAGTGGTTATTATGAAGCATTCCATTTCATGTCATATTGGTATGCTTATTTCGGAGACAAGACACGTTCAGCACAGTGGCGTGACAGAGCCATGAAGCTACGTAAGAGTCTGAACGGCAACTGCTTCAACGGGTCTTTTTATACCCATTTTGTTAAACAAACGCCTGTGACAATTAATGGTATTGATGAAGCAAAACAACTGAGCCTGAGCAATCCTGCAGCTATTAACAGGGGCGCAGCGACACCCGGTATTGCAAGCTCTGTCATTAATGAGTACCTGAAACGGCGTGAAACAACTACGGCTTTTGCTGAGTGGTTTTCAATTGATCCTCCGTTCCCTTCAGGTGTTTTTGGCGATTATAAGTTATCAGAAGGAGCATATTGTAATGGTGGTATAATGCCCCTGACAGGAGGAGAACTGGCGCATGCTGCACTTGAATATGGGTATGAAAGTTACGGCATTGACATACTGATGCGTTATTATGATATGATCTCGAAACAGGGTGAGACATACCTCTGGTATTTTCCTGACGGTCGTCCGTCAACTGTTGAAACAAGTACCTCTCCGGAAGCAAAACCAACTGACGGCTGGGGCTCATCAGCAATGCTTTATGCATTTGTGGAAGGGCTTGTTGGTATTCAGGATAAGGATAAATTGTTCAGAAGATTGCGCCTTTGCCCCAGGTGGGAAGCAGCGGGTATCGAAAATGCGGAGATAAAAATAGAATATAAAAGCTCAGGTGCTTTTGTGAGTTATCAGTACACCCGTACCAATGACCAGATAAATATTAGTCTTTCAGGTAGCTATGAGTATATTCAGTTATCACTTTTAGTGCCTGAAAATGCTTCTGCGGGTGACTTAATGATAGGAGGGAAGAAGCGAAAATATATTCTGGCAAGTATTAATAAAAGCAATTATGTCACAGCAGATGCTGATGTGTACGGTAGCTGCGAGATTACTCTTAAGCTGAAAAAATAACACCCTCCGGAAATCTGTCTGAAATATGAATTCTAAACCAGTCGCAATAATAACAGGAGCCAGCAGAGGAATAGGTCGCGCTATCACTCAATCTCTGGCCTCCGGGGGTTTTGATATTGTAGCCATTGCCCGTACTCCTGACAGTGAATGCATGATTTCACTTCAGCCGGAAGTTGAAAACAGGGGAGCTGAATTTTTTCCTGTCGGACTCGATATCTCATCCACATCACATCATGATGAGGCTATTGAGAGTATTCTTGACCGTTATGGCCGGATAGATTTCCTTGTAAACAATGCAGGGGTGGCCCCTATTGAACGTAAGGATATCCTGGAGCTTGAAGAAGATAGTTATGACCGCGTAACTAACATAAATCTAAGAGGGCCTGTTTTCTTTGCACAAAGAGTAGCACGTGAGATGATATGGATGAGACAACAACTTACAGAATACAATCCTGCAATAGTTTTTATTACTTCTGTCTCAGCATACATGTCATCAGTCAACCGTCTTGAATATTGTGTTTCAAAAGCCGGCCTCAGCATGGCTGCCCTGATTTTTGCCGACAGGCTGGCGGAGGAAGGTATTAACGTTTATGAAGTAAGGCCCGGGCTGATAGAAACAGATATGATAGCCAGGGTAAAAGACAAATATGATAAGCTCATTGCCGAAGGCCTGATACCGCAAAAAAGATGGGGTAAACCTGAAGACGTGGCAAAGGCTGTTGCTTCACTTGCCAGGGGAGACTGGCATTTCTCAACCGGAACCATATTTGAGATCAGTGGTGGCATGAACATTAAAAGCCTCTGATAATAAGAATCTTACGAACACATTTTTCTTGTCAAACCGTTTTTATTTAACTTTTGTTAAACAAAATCCTGTTTGTGGTGTTCTATAGATTTAATAAATACTAAGAAGAATGAAAAGAGTTAGTTTAATCGGGATACTGTTACTGGCGGTGTTTATACAGGTTGATGCACAAAAAAGTTTTAAAGCTGATAAAGAGGCCACTATTATTACATGGAATGGCAAAAAGATAATTGGTGAACACACTGGAACTATTTCACTGAAGGAGGGATGGCTTTCAGTTGATAATGCCATTATTACCGGCGGTGAGTTTATTGTTGATATGACAACAATAAAAGACACTGACCTGAAAGATGAAAAGACCAGAGGCATGCTTGAAAGCCATCTGAAATCAGATGATTTCTTTGGCGTAGACAAGTTTCCCCTCTCGAGGCTTGTTATCAAAGAGAGTACACCCTTTAAGAATGGAAATGCCACTGTTAAGGGAGACCTGACAATTAAAGGTACAACCCATCCTGTGGAATTTGTCACTACTGTTTTAAAAGTAAAACAATTCTACACATATTCTGCAGTCATAACTGTTGACCGGACATTATATGACATAAGGTACGGCTCAGGGAAATTCTTTTCGAACCTTGGTGACAAAGCCATAAATGATGAATTTTCTCTTGAAATCAAGCTGGTTGTGAGTGAGTAGATAGTGTATTGAATCCATTTATAATGGACTCCCTCACCTTTTAAACAAAAAGGCTGAGGGAGTTCCTGTTTGATACCTGGAATAAATATTCTGGCCTTTTTAGTGGAATGAATTTGGGAAACCAGGCTGGAAAACCTTATTTTGGGAGGCGAAGAGCCTTTCTGACAATAATTGACAAGTATATTCGTTTGCTTTCGTAATGAAGAAGATCCTGTTATTTATCCTGCTTTTTGTAACACTTTGCTCTCCGGCCCAGGAGACATGGTATGGAGATATAGCTCTTTATGGTGGCGGAGGGACAAATGATATCTTCAGGTTCAATGAACTTGACGGGGCAGGGTCATTCACAGGCAACGGATTCTGGATATCAGGTCTTGATTTCAGGAGGATCGTTTCCGATCATTTCAGTATTGAGTCTGGACTGGCTTACTCACATTATTATTATACCCTTACCTCTGCCCCTGTGCCTGAGATAACAGAGACACCCGTCAGCTTTGGAATGATAACCGTTCCGGTAACAGCACGGCTTGATTTTCTCAAGTACTTTTTCATTGACGGCGGCATCGTGGCAGGGCTTCAGACCGGCACTTCAATGGCGGATAACATGACAGGACTGGGATTAACAGCCGGGGTCGGATTTCAATACTTATTCAGGTCTGATATCTTCATGGGTATCAGGGCTGTGGCAAGCCAGCATGCTCTGTTGCACTTCATGCCTGAAGATTATCCGCAGACGATGAGTGACGCCGGTATAAGAATAAGTTTTGGATATAGATTTATTCGTCTTGGCAAATGTAATTGCCCTGAAGACAATTCTCCTAAAAGGAAGTTTTTCTAGTCAATGGCAACAGAACTGATCAGTTCTTTTGCTTCGATCCATTTTTCATCAGGCATACGGGCTCCGATCACTTCAATTACTTTTCCGGCAAGAATTGATCCGAACAGACCGCACTTATCAAGACTGAAACCGTTTGAATAACCATAAAGGAATCCGGCAGCATACAGATCACCGGCACCGGTGGTATCAACTGGCGTAACTTTTAGAGCATCAACTTTTATCACCTCGTCACCGCGTTTGATCCATGATCCTTCGGGACCTGTCTTTACTATTGCTATTTCGCACTTCTGAGATAGCTCATCGAGAGCAGCCCTGGCATCAAGGCCGGTAAATGCTCTTGCTTCTTCCTCATTTGCAAATACAATATCGATATACTTCTCTATTACAGCGTTGAATTGAGGAAGCATTGCCTCCACAACATTATAGCTTGAAAGGTCAATTGCCACTGTCAGTCCGTGTTTTTTTGCATACCGGCAGGTTTGTTCAACAAGAGGCAGGTTAAAGATGAGATATCCTTCAAGATAAAGTATGTCATAACCCTTGAAGAAGCGACTGTTCATATCCTCTGCAATAAGTTCGGTAGCAGCGCCAAGGTGTGTGGCGAATGTTCGTTCGGAATCAGGTGTCACAAGAGCCACAGCTGTTCCTGTAGGTGTGGTTGATGATCTTAGTAATACCGGCATCACACCGGCATCAACCATCTCTTTTTCGTAAAAAATGCCAAAATCGTCCCGCCCCACTTTCCCGATGAAAGATGAATGCACGCCCATAATGCCGAGTCCATGAATAGTGTTGCCTGCTGATCCTCCTGAAGCAAGAGTACTTTTCATTGAAGCTGTTGCCTCCCTGATCTCCAGTGAACGGCTCATATCTATCATTGTCATGCTCCCTTTAGGGAGTTCAAAACGATCAAGACAGCTACCATCGGGAATAAGTGTCATAACGTCAACCAGGGCATTGCCAATGCCAACAATCTTCTTCATCCGGAAAATTTTCGCCAAAGATATTGTTAAATTCATTTAAAGCCGTTACTTTTGCCACGCTTTTATAAGCAACAATACCTTCCTCAGTAGCTCAGTTGGTTAGAGCACCTGACTGTTAATCAGGGGGTCCTAG
>CAZGDJ010000223.1:0-5675 GCA_964524635.1 uncultured Rikenella sp.
GTCAAGTATTGGCGGTGACAAAATATCCGGGGAGCTTCGTGCTGTGCGTGCCGACACTTCAGTCAAAGCTGTCGTTTTCAGGATTAACTCAAGAGGTGGGAACGTGACAGCATCCGATATGATATGGAGGGAAGTCGACCTGATGCAAAAGGTAAAACCAATCGTAGTATCAATGGGAAATTATGCTGCCAGCGGCGGTTATTATATAGCTGCTGCCGCTGACAAGATCATGGCATCGCCTGTGACAATAACAGGTTCTATCGGAGTTTTTGGACTTATACCCAATACTTCAGATCTTCTGGAAAAGAAACTTGGCATCAATACAGACGTTGTCAGCACCAATGCTCATGCCGATGCTCCGTCAATTACCAGGGCCCTTACAGCTTATGAAAAAGATGTGATTCAGGCAAATGTAGAGAGAACATACAATACATTTACAGGTATCGTGGCAGAGGGCCGTGATATGACCCGGGAGGCTGTGAATAACATCGGGGAAGGTCGTGTATGGAGCGGCACTGATGCAATAAACATAGGTCTTGTAGATTCTTTCGGTGGTCTTAATGATGCAATAAAAGAAGCCGCCTCACTGGCGGGATTGAAAGAATACCGGACCATTGAGAAACCTGAGGCAGAAGATTTCTATACCGCTCTTTTAAGGGACCTAACAGGCGAGATGAAAATGAGGGCAATAAAGAATGAGTTGGGGGAATCTGCACGCTATTATTTTCAGATCAGAGAGCTGCTCGGGACAACAGGCGTTCAGGCAACAATGCCCTATTTCATAGAGATACACTAAAATGTCGCTTGTGAGGTACATCCTTCTACGGCCTATCTCACTTGTTTACGGGCTGTTGATGTCATTGCGGAATCTTTTCTATGACGTTGGTATACTTACATCCCACACCTTCAATTTACCTGTAATATGCATCGGTAACATTACAGCCGGAGGTACGGGTAAAACACCTCACGTGGTGTATCTTGCAAGGCTGCTTTCACAATATATGCCTGTAGCAATCCTTAGCAGGGGCTATCTTCGCAGCAGCAAAGGCTTCAGGATAGTACAGAGTGATGACACTGTCGCCCTCGCAGGTGATGAACCATTGCAAATGGCCCGATCACTTCCGGATATAAGGGTAGCAGTAGACAGAAACAGAGTTAACGGGATCAAAATGATCCAGAATCTTTTTCCTGAAATACAGGCTGTCATTCTTGATGACGGGTTCCAGCACCGCTCCCTTAAAGCCGGAATGAATATTCTCCTTACTTCGTATGACAGGCTGATGACACGTGATCACCTGTTGCCGTACGGAAGGCTTCGTGAGAATGTCAGGGGAATGCAAAGAGCAAGAATAATAATGGTAACAAAAACACCCGAAGCATCAGGCAATGACGAAATCAACCTTATAAAAAATGAATTAAATCTAAAACTAAACCAGCATCTGTTTTTTACCTCGCTGGATTATGAAAGACTAAAACCGTTGTACACTGGCATAAGAGAGAGAGAAATAAAAAAAGATACCGGGGTAGTTCTTGTAACAGGTATTGCCGATCCCTCACCGCTGGTGAAACATATTTCCGGGATTGCAGGATCATTAAAGCATCTCCCCTTCCCTGACCATCATAACTTTTCCTTAAAAGATATCGATGAAATCATGCTTGCCTGGAATGACCTAGGGCAGTCTGATAAAATTATTGTCACCACTGAAAAGGATGGCGTAAGATTAAAAGAATTCACTATTATTGAAGTCCATTTAAAGGAGGTATTTTTTTATCTCCCCATTAAGATAGAGTTTGTTGAAAAAGAAGAGGAATTCATTAATATAGTTACAGAATATGCTCGAAAGAATCATTGAGACGGTTGACTTTCTAAAGTCTAAAGGTTTTACTGCACCTGATGCAGGCATTATTCTTGGCACAGGTCTTGGCGGGCTTACAACGAAAATTGAGATACAACGCGAGATTGCGTATGCTGACATCCCTAACTTCCCCATTTCTACAGTCAAAGGTCACGCCGGGAAACTAATCTATGGCGATTTCGGAGGAAAGAAGATAATTGCTATGCAAGGCCGTTTTCATTATTATGAAGGTTATGGCGCAGAACAGGTAACATTCCCGATAAGGGTGATGAAACAACTTGGTATAAGGGCTTTGTTTCTTTCCAATGCCGCCGGTGGAACAAACCCTGACTTCAGGATAGGTGATATTATGATAATTACCGACCATATCAACCTTATGCCAAATCCTCTTATAGGCCCAAACGATGACCGCATAGGCCCTCGGTTCCCTGACATGAGCAAAGCATATGATAAAGAGCTGATAGCAAAAGCTGAGGAGATAGCAAAAAATCTTGGCATTGCTGTAAGGAAAGGAGTCTATCTTTCAACTACCGGACCCACATTCGAGACACCTTCAGAATATAAATATTTCAGGATAATAGGTGCTGACGCAGTCGGTATGTCAACCACTCCGGAGGTCATTACAGCACGACACATGAACATCCCATGTTTTGCAGTCAGCATAATAACCGATCTCGGTGTTGCGGGCAAAATTGAATATACCACTCATGATTCAGTTCAGCAGGCAGCTGAGAAAAGTGAATCACTTATGACTAAGGTAATGGAAAAGCTTATTTCTGCATTCTGACCGTCACCTGTAAAGCACTGCACATACCTCCTTCCACCTGTGAGTCTGACCATTGGTGTTATATGACTCAGCTATAATCAGGTACAGACCTGCCTGAAGGCGGGTGCTGTTGTCAGCAGTCCCATCCCATATGAAAGAAGCACCTTCACCTGCAAAGAACCTGTTTGCCAGATGCCTTACCGGATAACCGCGATCGTTGAAAATGATAACAGTGATTACATTGTCTTTACCTCCCGGAATGATGTTAACAGATACCACATCTTCAAAACCATCACCGTCAGGAGAAACCCTTTCTGATGATAATGTTAACCCATCACCTTCATGTATATCAGGTAAAAACACGGAGTTTGGCTCACCAGGTGAACCCCAGTTGCATGACTCTGATGCCGAATGCCAGTTGTATGAGAATTCTGATGACAGAGAAGGATTTACTTTCTCCAGACTTATGCCCTCTGTCTGAGACAGGAACTCCATGTGCAATGAAGAATTGTACTCCACCCTGTCAATGGAGCTGAGGGCAAAGTTAAAAAGGGCAAGATTACCTTTATTATCAGGCATTGAGGGTAGCGCTGCAACCTCAAAGATTGCTTCTTTGTTGCTGCAGATAAAGGTTCCGGCTACAGCTATTTTATTGGTAGTCAGCACAACATATTCTCGCGGAAGTAGCTGTCGCGGCACATCACCAGCTGAAATGACAGAAGCTTTCGTTCCATCTTCCGGAAGTGAAGAAAGGAACAACTTTGAGAGGTCTGTTGTTTTTTCAGAATTGTTATATAGTTCAATGTAATCAGGACATGGATCAATGGGATCAAAAAGAAGTTCATTGAATAGAACATCACCGGCAGCCGGGTTTTCAGGCAAACCAAAGCGTATGTCAGAAACGCATATCCGGTTACCTGCAAAATCAACTGTCTCATCGGGTATCTGAAGGGTATGGATCTTATTTCCCTCAAACTCTATTTGCCCCTGTATGATTAATGACCTGTCAGCTATATCGTCATAAGATACAAAGAGAGCCTTTTCTCCATCAATGTACCATTCATCTGCACTAATTGCATGTAAAATACTCTCATCAGCTAACAATTTCACCTTATCAGAAGTTACAGGCCATACCGCTATTATTTCAGGGCATCTGGAATCCGGAGCCGGAATGGACTGAGAGTTTTCTTTCCCGGGCGTGCCACCTGAAGGATCAACTGATGCATGCCATGTATCAGGCTCATTAAAGGGATTCCCAGTGTCAGTCATCTCCATTGACCATCCTCCTCCTGAACGAAGCTCATCATGGTAAAGTGCCGGAGAATATGTAACAGCATGAATCATTGTTCCTTCACCATTGCGCAGAGCCAGAGTCTCTCCTGTATCATTAAGAGAAGGAAATGATTTTATTCCTGTTGTCCGTCCATACTGTGAAAAAAAGGAGGTATCAGCATTAGCGCATAGTATAATCTCCTCCCCGGACTTTATCCACATTGGTGGAATTGTTACAGTATCTTCATTTGCAATTAAAATAAAATCCACCAGGGGGAGGCTGTCAGAATACAAGTTGGAAATTTCAATATACTCAGCATCAGGCATATATACCGGAGGCAAGGGATCACACATTATCTCAGTAATGACAATATCTCCGGTTTCAGGATAGTCAGGAGTAAAGACAACCGGTTTTGATGTTTCACAATTGCCCGCAGCATCACAGAGGAGACTGAATGTAATTGATGATGGCATTCTGTTACCAATGGCTCTGTCAATATATAGCCTGTAAACCTCAGGTCCGGTTTTTACAACTGAGATGATATTAATCCCGCCTGAAACAGTTATGGTGGCCGGATTCAATCCGGTTTCTTCCGGCGTCTCAGTGAAAACCACCTGAAGAATGTCAGGCGCAAGTGCCGTAACGGAGACTACCTCTGGGGGTAAAGTGTCAGGAATGAATATACCGTCTACCATGATATCATCTATCCATAACAACCTGTCTCTTGAAGAGGTATAGGAATATGCTATGCCGGAGTATAAAGGTTTATGCATCAGAAGTTCTGTTCCGGACCATGATCGTTTCACCCCGCTGACATCAACTTCCATCAGCCACTCTCCGTTTACTTTTCTTACAACAATTATTTCTGCTATTCCGTCTGTTCCAACATTGCTTTGCCAGTTTATATCAGTTGTTATTAATGCTGTAAACTCTCCTTCTTTGAGATGCCATAACCTAAGAGTATCGTCATAACCTACAAAATTTACACCTACAGCATACCCATTAATTTGGTCATATTGAACAATATCAGGAAAACTTTTATCAGATGTGAGAAAAAAGAGCCACTTATTTGAAGACGACGGATCTGCACCGTGACGAAGTGCAAATTGCCAGGAAGTTTCCACGCATCCGGTACATAATCCGGATATATCAAATAATGCAAAATCAGTTCCTGCATCAGGATTATCAAATACATGATGCAACGAATAGGATCCGCTCAGGGCATTTGCATTATCAGCGGACCACCGTCCCGGGAGGTTGAAAATCAGACCGTCGGTCAGAGCACTTTCGAAATCGAAAACCACCTGGGCAGCAGTAATTAATGGCAGCCAGGCCGTCAAAATGATAATAATCTTTTTCATGCAGCGAGATGAAAAAAATTCTAAATTTGTCGGACTTATTTCGATACAAAGTTCGTACAAAAAACTCAAAAAAAATAAAATAATGAAAGTTGCAGTAGTAGGAGCCACAGGAATGGTAGGCCGAATGATGCTTAAAGTGCTTGAAGAGCGCAATTTCCCGGTAGATCAGCTGTTCCCGGCTGCGTCAGAGAGATCGGCAGGAAAAGAAATCATCTTTAAGGGAAAGTCCGTGAAGGTAATAAGCATAATGGAGGCAGTCGAAGCCCATCCCGAGGTAGCACTATTCTCTGCAGGAGCCGCCGTGTCAAAAGAGTGGGCGCCCGTTTTTGCCCAGAACGGAACAGTAGTGATAGATAATTCCTCCGCATGGCGGATGGAAAAAGACATACCACTTATTGTGCCTGAAATTAATCCACAAG